>JBAVYF010000412.1:0-4113 GCA_049698655.1 Occallatibacter sp.
GCCCATAATTCAAACTGCCTGTACCAATAGAAATTTGCCACTGACCACCAGCGGGACGGTTGGCAACTGAAACGGTAACACCCGATGCGACCACTCCACCAATAGTCCATCCCTGCGGCGCTGTCACTCCGGCGGCATCAGCATCAAAGCCCATATTGAGAAGATTTTGGATGTTGTTGCGCTGGCCCCATGTGGTCAGCCGCGAGAGATATGCGCCGAATCCGAGCGCCCCGTCAAGCACGATCTGGTTAGCAATATTGTTTCCGGCGATGCTTACACCGATTGCCGCATAGAGCG
This sequence comes from Occallatibacter sp., assembly GCA_049698655.1. Lineage (GTDB taxonomy): Bacteria > Acidobacteriota > Terriglobia > Terriglobales > Acidobacteriaceae > Telmatobacter. The sequence continues at coordinate 298 of JBAVYF010000412.1, forward strand.
TGTCGTCAGAGAAATCAAGCAACACGGAAGTTGTCGTGTTGTCGTCTATCTGCGTTGTCGTGCCAACAATCTGCCCCTCAAGCATCGGAGTGACGGGGATATAGAAGAATGGCGGCAACTCGCCTGGCACGTCAGGCTGTGCACCAGTGAAGATCAGGATGCGCCCAACCCAGTTTGACGGGCCGGGAAGGATGCCTGCCACATTGAGGTACTGCCCACCATTGGCAATGAAGGTAGAGAACGGTCCCGGTGCTGTTATTGCACCTTGCCGTGTAATCCCGCACATAGCGACAAGATGCAGTCCGGGCGCCGCCTGTCCAAAAGGCGTAACTGTTCCCACGGCAGAGGTAGCGCCATTCGGCCCAGGCTGAAAATACGTGAAAGTGGTTGCACTCGGAATGGTCGTAACAAAAAAGGTTCCTTCCCAAATAAATCCCACCGTGCCTGTTGTCCATGTCCCATCCGAGTAAGTCACTTGAACATAGAAGGTTGTCGCCGTCGGGCAGGAATCAACCTCGAAATAGGTTGGAGTTGGCGTGTTATCGGGGATCGGCCATGCTACTGAAATCGTTCCCGTAGTGGCTGTTGCGTTGATAACGTCGGGGTCTGCGGCCGTAATTGGCGTCTGATAGTAAACAAGCTGGTTCGGTGACGGCACTTTTTCAACAGTGAAAGTACCATCAAAACTAAAGGTTGTGCTGCCTGTTGAAGTCGTCATACCGTCAATTTGGATGACTGCTCCGGGGGTTAGATTATGGCTTGCAATTGTGGTAATCGTCGTCACCCCGGCAGACCATTGCGCTGCCGAGACATTGGCAACTACAGCTGGTTCCACGCCGACAATCGAAACATACTCTTGGGGCGCTAATCCATGTGGCTCGGTAGTAGTTACAAGCGCTAACCCGGCAGCAACTTCGTTGTTGATGACGATAGATGAAACAATTGCGACAGTTCCGCTTCCTGATAGCGTGTAATAGATCGTCATCGTGAAATTCGGCACCATGAACAAGCGCACAGAATCAGCCACGCACGAAACAGCAAATCCGAAAGTACCGTCATTGACTATTGTTGGTGTTAGCGCGCCGCCCCACGCATCTCCCGCGCTCCCATAAGATTCCTGCACTCCTGGATAAGTCGCAGTGGTGAATGCCGTGCCGGGAGTTTTTGAAGTTCCGAGTTGAGCACCCGCTATCCATAGTGCAACTGTCCCAATCGTTCCCGTTGTCGGTAAAGATTGCGCGTAAGCATTAAAGCCGATAACAACCCCAAGAATGACAGCCGTTGAGGGGATATTGAACCCAAAACCCGTCACGGTGAAATCTGCCAAAGGAGACGTTCCGGGATTGAAAAGTGACCTCCATGTTTTTCCATCGACCGATTCCCAGCTATGTCCAGGGCTTGCTTGTCCGTATGGATATGGCGAAGTATTGGCACTATTGACTGTCGTGGAATTTGAATCTGGCACATTGGAAATCTGCGCCTGGTAGCCAACCTTTAGGCCGTGCGCCGTAGCTGTCGCGCAAAGCACAACATTGTTGCTTCTGTTCAGCGTGCTCCCACTTGCCACCATTTGCGACGATGGAAGCGCAACGCTGGTAACTATAGGAGCCACTCCGGGGCCATCCTGCGTCACTCGGTCAAGATAGGTTCCATCCCATTGCAGCGGAACCTCCGCGCCATGCAGCCCGTCAGAGATTGCGATGTAGACACGGCCAAACGTGCCTGTGAACTTCGCATAGCTCCCCGGTGTGGATTGGAACAGTTGCGTATATGCGCCCGGTGTGATGCTGAAATACTCAATCCAGAGGATCCCGTTGGAATCAAAATAGAGATTCTGAATCTGGCCGGTGGGCAGTGTGTAGCTGTACATCCCGACGATTGTCGGCACGTAACCATTCGGCCCCCCAGCGGCGAAAGGAGAGGCCAAACACCGCTGGAGAGCAGGCCGCGACCCGACGGAGCCGGGAGCGAACGTCACATCACCGCAGTCCGGCGAGATGTTTTCAGGAACCGCGTTGGGCGAGACTTCACTTACCCATGACCCGTAGACGGTCAAGGGGACAGGAACCGCGCCCGTAGCGTTGATTCCCATGGATTATTGCCCCTGCGGGAACCATGCTCTGAACTTCCATACTGCCGCCGCAAGCGGGGCACTGCCAGAATACGCATTGCCCTGCGTGTACTCTGTGCCGAATGAAGTAGCAAAGCTCACTACCCCGTTGTCGCGGGTTGTGCCAGGGCAAAAGACGGCGTTAAAGAACGACGGCGCTGTGCCCGCAGGAGGCTGCTCGTAAATCTCCACCTTCAACGGAACCTTCTGCGAGAGCAGGCCAAAGATGTTGGCAAAGCTCAGGGTATCGCCGTGGGTTGCGGCGCCGCCATAGTTTCCAGAGAGCGTCAGCGTGCCTTGATAAATCTGCTCACGTTCGGTTACGTCGGGAACTCCAAGGACATTCGCCCCGGTCCCGCCGCCGTCCAACGTCACTTTGATTGCCATAGTTCTCCTTTACCAAACCTGCATACCGTACCCGTCGCCGCGCCTTCCGCAGAAAGGTTGGCGCTGAGTCGGAACGCGCTGTTTTTGTGAGACTTCGATGTTGTAAATCTGCCGAGCGGCCTGTTCCGCCAGAGCCTTGAATCCGACCGCCGGAGTGTTTCTTGCGCCGTCAACCTCATCCGCAATGAAAAGCGCGAGTGCTGTTTTCGCCCGCATGATCGGGACCGGACGAGCAGACCAGAGAATCGACCCGTCTGAGGAGGTTACAAAATCCGGTAGATAGATCGCCAGTTCCATCCGCAAATCCATAGAGTAGATCGAACCGGGCATATACAGCGTGTTGTTTTCCCATAGCCACCAGCCGTTATAAACGCCTTTGCGCGCCTCTGGCAGTGAATCCTTTGCCATCTGCATATGAGAGAACCGCGACTGCGTTCCGGTGATCCTCTCGCTGACCTTCAACGGAAGTATCACGTTTTGCGGAAGCACGGCCACATAAGGGGGCGCGTAGTTTGTGCCGCTTGCGTTTACGAATTGGCTCCAATTGAGGCTCGTCCATAGTGCCGGATCAGTCGAGTCCACCACCGGATACCCGACGCCGATAAATGGCATCTTGAACGCGGAGTATCCGAGCGTGGCCAGAAAGAATTGCAACTCTCTCCAGCCAGCGTTCGTGTATTCCTGCATGAAGGGCTGCGCGTCAGTGAGAATGTCTCCCGCCAGTGAGCCGATAGTGTCCAGCATTTTTGAGCGCACCAAGTCCAACACGCTGTCAACACTGTCGAATGGTGCGCTCGGCGCTGGAGGAGGGATCGGCATTACTTCACCTTGGGTTTAGCTGCGATAGCCGCCTTCAACTGCTCATCAGCGGCCTGCAACTCCAAGTACAAGGACTGATTCACCACATGGCCGGCTTCGCACGTTGCCACATCGGGATCGCAGAGGCGTCCGCACATCTTGCACTTGGTACGCCCAACCGGGTTCGCATCAAGCATCCACGGGGAATCCTGCGGGTTGTCGCGGCCAAGAATCTTTGCGGCCAGGAAGTGAACTTCGGGGCGCACGGCGCGGGCAAATAGCTTGCGGTCTGTAGCGTAAATGTCGCCTGCCCACTTCACAATCTGGCGGCACTCTTCCTCAAGCGCCAAGTGCGCGTTCCGTAACTCTTCCCGCGTCGGCACTTCATTCTCTGAAACGAAAATTCCGAAACGGACAAGACTGCGATGCCTTGGTTTCCCAATGCCAATCATCCGGCTTGCGAAACCGAGTTTTCCATCCTCATCTGCTCCATTGTCGTAGAGCGCCGTCATCTCATCCTC
>JBAVYF010000413.1:0-6068 GCA_049698655.1 Occallatibacter sp.
ACTCCGATGGTCTGGCTGCGGCGGCGGCGGAGGGAGCGGGCAAAGGCGTCGGGATGGTACCCCAGCTTCTGTGCTGTGGCGCGGACCTTCAGGCGCGTGGAGGCTGCCACGTTCTGCGAAAGCGGAGCCTCGCTGAGCACAATCGATACTGTGGACACGGAGAACCCGCAGGAGCGGGCAACATCGAGCAACGTGACATGTCCGGATTTTCGCTGGACCACTTCTTCCCCCTTGCGTTGCTGCCGCCCTGTCACTGCTCAGGGTACGGCGACTCAGCGTTATTCTGCCACAGCGACCGGAGTCCGCGTTTTGTCTCCTACGTTTTTTGCACACGGCGGCAGGACCCCCGTTCTTCGTTCGGGGGCCCGGTTCAAGAACGCCTGCCAGCAGGATTTGCAGGTTGTATCTTGTTGATTGCACAGCGCGTACCACGTCCTGGCGATTGCTCGGCACTGGCCACATCCGAGCCGTGACCACCGGCGCGCATGCTGGGACGGCAAGGCCGCAAAGAGAAGAAAAAATATACGGAGCGCGAATTTTCGCTTGACAGCGGGGAGGGCTTGGCATACATTTCTCTCGGACATTCAAACGTTTGAATAACAACGATTCTTTGGAGGCTGTCCATGAAATTCGTCATGAAAAAAAGCAAAGTCAGCGCCACAACGATGGGCCGCTTCCTCTTTGCATGCGTTCTCTTCGTTTGCGCGGCTACCGCCGCACTTGCCCAAGCCGGCAGGGGCAGCATCAGCGGCCTGGTCACCGACCCATCCGGGGCCATCGTCCCCGGCGCCAAGATTACCCTGCTCAATCACGCAACCGGCGTCACGCTGCATACCGTCACCACCGCGGGAGGCTTATACTCCTTTGTCTCGCTCAATCCTGGCGTCTACAAAGTAACGGCCAGCTTGAAGGGCTTTGAAAGCGTCGCCCAGGACAATGTCCAGGTGAGCGTGGATCAGGGCAGCACCGTCAATATCGCGCTGCGCGTGGGCAGTGTGAACGAAGTGGTTACGGTGACGGAATCCACATCCCTGATGGAGACGAGCAACTCCACCGTCGGGCAACTCATCTCTTCCGAAACTATCGATCGTGTCCCGCTGCTGTCGCGCGATGTATATGATCTGGTGCAACTGAGCGCCGGCGTCACTCCGGCCAACGGATCGCCCAACTCTTCCAATTCAGAAGCCATCATCAATATCTCATTCGGGCGCCCGGGAGTCGATGTCTCGTCGTACACCATCAACGGCGCCATCGAAGGTTCTGTCTACTACATGCTCGACGGCAGTCCGATCGGGGTTGCCGAAAACAACGCCGCCGCCATTATTCCGGCAATGCAGATTCCCGAGGATGGCGTGGATGAGTATCGCGTCGAGACGCAGAACACTCCGGCTTCCTATCAGAGCGGCGGCGCGGGCGTCATCAGTTTGGTCAGCAAGTCCGGCGGCGACAAGTTCCATGGCGATGCCTTCGGAGTATTCCGGCCAGACATCCTTGCCGCCAACGACTACTTCAACAAGCGAAGCCAATTGTTGAACGGCGCGTCCAACCAGTCGCCTTCCTTTCACCGCTATCAGGAAGGCGGAGCGATCAGCGGACCCATCCTGCACAAGAAGCTCTTCTTCTTTGGCGATTACGAGGCCACACAGCAGCAAATGTTTGATGGTTCAAACACCTTTACTGTTCCCACCACCGCGGAACGGACCGGCGATTTTTCCGCCGACAGTTTTGCCATCTACGACCCGACGCTGCCCGATGTTGGCGGACTCCGCCAGCAGGTGGGGAGCAACGGCGGCACGCTGAACAAGATTGCCAACCCCAATCCCATCGCTTTGAAGTTTCTATCCGAGTTTCCCAAGTGCAATTACCCCAGCGCCGCCACATGCGATTCAGCCACGGACGGAGGAGCATCCGGATACAACCTTTATGTTCCGGGCCTGGACCCGACAACTCAGCAGAAGTTCGACGTTCGCATGGACTATTACATGAGCGAAAAGCAGCGCCTCTTCGGCCGCTTTTCCTTCAGCCGGCTCTTCACCTCGGCTGTCAACGCCTTCAACAACCCGTGGGATCTGGACTACGCACAAAACATTACCAACGGGCGTAATTTCATCATTGGGGACGACTACACCATCAATCCCACCACGGTGTTGCAGTTGCGCTATTCCTTCACGCGCCAATACCAGGACCAGGCCGGCGATCCCGGTCAGAGCGCAGTCGACACCCTCGCCACAATCTGCGGTACAGGGTGTGGATTTACCACGCCGACGGCTGCGGATGAGCTCTACAAGACGCTGCCCTACGTGACTTTTAACGACGTGGGAGGCGGCATCGGCGGCACCGCGAACTGGAATACGTTCATCTATGCCAGCGAGAACAGCGACGTGAGCGCGACCCTCACGAAGGTCTGGGGCAAGCATGAGATCAGCGCCGGCGCGGAATATATGAAGAGGTTTCTGAACATAGGCCAGCCACCCGCGCCCTCTGGCGCGTACGCCTTCGACGTTTCCGCTACAGACCAATCCACGGCCGGGGGCGGTGGAGGCAGCGACTTCGCTTCGTTCCTCGTGGGAATGGGGACGGCGCCGGGTACTGAGTCGTATAACTTCACCAAGGATCTCTTTGCCGCTGAAGCCAGCCCGTATTACGCGGCCTTCGTTGAAGACACGTACCATGCCAACCACGCTCTCACCATCACTGTAGGGCTGCGCTGGGACATCTTTGGCGGGAAGACGGAGCGCCATAACCGCCTGGAGTACTTTAATCCGACGGCCACGGATACAGTTAACGGCGTGTCCTTTACCGGCGGCGAGGTCTTCGTCAGCAGCGGCAACCGCTCTCCCTTTACCACCAATCTGACAAATTTAGGCCCGCGCCTGGGCGTCTCGTGGCAACCGGCGAATCACCTGGTTGTGCGCGGCGGGGGCGGCTTCTACTTTGGCCCCAGCGCGGAAATGGTCGGCAATTCCAGTCTGGATAGCGATGGCTACTCCTCGGTAACGAGCTGGAACGCCACCTGTTATAACGCAGATGGCAATTCGGTGTACAACGGCACCAACCAATGTGTAGGCGCAGCGGGGGGAAGCCCTGCGCCAAGCACGACAGGCATCTATTCGCTGACCGATCCGTTTCCAGCGGGTGTTGTTCCGCTCATCAGCTCGCCGACGGGGCTGGGGAACAACCTTGGCATAACCCTGAACACCATGCTGCACTCGCAGCGGACGCCGGAAACCTATAACTTCAACTTCGGCTTGGAGTACGAACTGCCGCACGCCATCGTTCTCAGCGCCGGCTATGTGGGCAGCAGGGGCCTCTTCCTACCGCTGGGCAATCTTGATCTGAATCAGCTCCCCTTGAGAGTCATCGCGTCGAACAACTACGCATTGTGCGTTGACACCTCGAATCCGAGCTGCCAAATGGTGACCAATACGTGGGAGAATATCCAGCCGGCGACCAACGCCAACTACGGTCAATCACAAGTCCCGCTGTGGGTGAGCTTGCAACAGTTCCCGCAATTCGGTGACGGCGGTTACGGCTCGGGCCACGGCGTCAATGTACATGGCTATCCGGGCGGCGATTCCGAATACAGCTCTCTGCAGACCAAGGTGCAGAAGCGCATGACCAAGCATTTCACCACGCTGGCCTCCTTTACCTGGGGCAAGATCATGACGGACGACGGCAATCCTCCGCTTGGGTTCGTCGGTTCTCATGGTGGGGCGCCCCAGGACTCGAAGAACCTGAACTTCGAACACTCCGTCAGCCCGCAGGATGTGAAGTTCCAATTCACCTGGCAGGCATCCTACGACCTGCCCATGGGCAAAGGCCGTGCTCTGAATCTGAGCGGGCCGACCGATGCCATCCTGGGCGGTTGGACGATCAACGGGGTTTTCTACAGGAGCAGCGGCGTTCCCATCAATTCGCCGGTAGTGGGGGCGCCAACATCGTACTTCAATCAGCGTCCCAATATGACCTGCAATCCCGCCAAAGGCGCGTCGCATACGGCAACGCAGTGGTTCACGCCAAGCTGCTTTTCAGTGCCCGCCGACAATCAGAGTCCTTTTGTTGCCGGAAACGCGCCAGCGTATCTTGACGGCGTCCGCACCATGGGAGCCGACGATCTGGATCTTACCGTCTCGAAGAACTTCAAACTAGGCAAAGAACGGAATCTCCGCTTTGACGTATCCGCTTTCAACGTCGCCAACAAGGCGCAGTTTGCGTCGCCGAGCGTGGTCTCAGAATATCCCCTCGACGGCAGCAACAACCCTTATAACAACACCCCGTTCGGCCTGATCTCGGCAGACAGCAATTCACCGCGTCAATTCCAGTTCGGGTCGCGGTTTACTTTCTGATTTTCTGCCCTCCGGCGTATTGCCGTCGGGCACATCATTCCACCTCCTAGGGCAGGCACGATTTGTGCCTGCCATTTTTTTGACTGTGAAGAGGCAATCGGCGCCTGGCCTGTCTTGATGGACCGCTGGAAGCTGGTGCGCTCCCGCTGCGCCACTTTCTGGTCTTGTGGAACCATTTCCCGCTTCAATTCCCACAAATGACCTTTGGGACGCAACGAGATGCCATTCGCTGCTTTCCCGCTTGCGTTCAAATTTCCGCTGTGGTACAAATGAAACATTCCAGTTTGCCCCCAAAGGGCAAGCCTGGATTTCATGCAGAGTGGCTGAGGGACGAGCCCTGTGACGCCACGACAACCTGCCTGGGCAAACCAGGAGTATGGTGTCAACTCTCGCCCGGAGACGGGGAACATGAGATTCGGGGGTCGCTTCAGCACTCTTAGCCGAGGCGTCTCGCACGGTACTTCGAGTCACTTCACGTTCGCTCTATTTGAGCCGGTCACGCGCTCGTGTATCCGCAGTCCCTCTCGTATAAGCGAGGGAGCTGTGATGTCTGCTTACGAATTGCGATGCCGGGAATGTGGCAAGAGCTACGGGATTCAGCCGCTTTCCATCTGCGACGAGTGTTTTTCTCCGCTTGAGGTGGTCTTTGACCTCGAGTACGCCCGCACCCGCTTTACCAGTGAGGCCATCCATCAGGGACCGCTGAATATGTGGCGCTATCGCGCGCTGCTGCCGGTGGCCGACAGCTACCAGCCACAGACGCCGGTGGGGTTTACTCCGCTGATGAAAGCTCCCCGGCTGGGTGGGCGCATCGGCGCCCGCAATCTCTTCATCAAGAACGACGCCGTCTGCCTGCCCACGCTGAGCTTCAAGGATCGCGTAGTGGCCGTGGCGCTGGCCAACGCGCAGGCCTTCGGCTTCGACACCGTGGGCTGCTCGTCGACCGGGAACCTGGCCAACGCCTTGGCCGCCGGAGCCGCACGGCTGGGCCTGAAGACCTTCATCCTGGTCCCGGCCGATCTGGAGCCGGCCAAGATTCTCAACACACAGGTCTATGGCGCGACGCTGGTGCGCGTGGAGGGCAGCTACGATCACGTCAACCGCCTCTCGTCGCAGATTGCAGAGCGCTACAACTGGGGCTTTGTGAACGTGAACCTGCGCCCCTTCTACGCCGAGGGTTCAAAGACGCTGGGCTTTGAGATTGCCGAGCAACTGGGCTGGCGGCTGCCCGACAACATTGTTTGCCCCATGGCCGGAGGGTCGTTGATCACCAAGATTCGCAAGGCTTTCAGCGAGCTGATTACGCTTGGCCTGGTCGAGGATAAGCCGGTCCGCTTCTTCGGCGCGCAGGCCACGGGCTGCTCGCCCATCGCCAGGGCGGTCAAGAACGGGACAGACGTGATTGAGCCGCAGCGGCCCAACACCATCGCAAAGTCGCTGGCCATCGGCAATCCGGCAGACGGTCTGTATGCGGCGCGCGCAATTCGCGCTACGGGCGGCTGGGCTGAGGATGTGTCGGACGTGGAGATTGTTTCAGCGATGCAGGAGCTGGCAGAGACCGAGGGCATCTTTACCGAGACAGCCGGCGGCGTGACCACCGCGGTCACCGCGCGGCTCTATGCACATGGCCGCATCCGGCCCGATGAACTGACCGTCACCTGCATCACCGGCAACGGGTTGAAGACCACAGATTGCCTGAACGGCGCTTATGACCAGAGCCAG
>JBAVYF010000414.1:0-2175 GCA_049698655.1 Occallatibacter sp.
TGTCAAGCGGCAACATTTTTTCTTATTTTGTAACTCGTTGGTCATTAAGGGACAGAAGTTCTTTCAATCCTTGCCGAATATATGTGTAAGAGTGCCTAGGCTATTAGGTAGCCAGGCAAGAGACGGAAGTGCCGCGCCAGGCGAATGTGTACACTCTCCCTTGCGGAGGGTTCCGGGGCGCGGGGCCGTCTCTTCTCTGTCCCATAGCAGCTCTCCGCCGAGAGTCTGAGCCGCAACCACGGTAGCGCTCGAATTCGGGGAGATGCGATTAATCGAGACCAGCGGCTGGCCCGGAAGGGGTCTTCTGCTGGACTCGATTTTTTTTGCGCGGAAGATGGTTGGGCTTCCTCCGCGCCTGACAGATCCCATACAAACCAAGGCGGCTGTGGCCACCTTTTTTCTTTGCGAGGAGCTTTCCGCATGAATTCCATTTCGAATATCTGGAACCACCCGAAGACTTCAGCTGCCGGGCTGCTGATTGGGGTCGTCACCATCGCCAGCGTGCTTTCGCAGCAGGGCATCACACTGGGCGCAGCCGGCAGCGGCACCGTGGTTACACTGGTGAGCGGTCTGGCCACCGCCCTTCTTGGGCTACTGGCGCGTGACCCGGCCAGCTCCGCTACCGGCGCTAACTCCTCCAGTTCCACCGCCAAACTGGGCGCGTGGGCGCTGATTGCCCTGCTGCTGCAATTGCCGTTTGTGAGCGGCTGCTCGGGAACCACCGTGGCGCAGAATATCGTCAACTGGACGCCGGCGCTGCAGAGCGCCGTGGCGACAGTGGATTCAACGGCGGCGCTTCTGGCCCCGGCTGACGCGCCGATCTTTGCCGCGGCCACGGCCGGGTTCGACGCGGCTTCGAACCTGCTGGTGGCCCAAGCCAAGGCATACCTAGCCTATCCGACGGCCGGCGTGTTGGCTCAACTCCAGGCCGCCGTCGTGGCCTTTCAGCAGCAGGTGAACGCATCGCTGTTGTCGGCGGCAAAGATTGCCAATCCCGCCAGCCAGAAGTCTGTATTGAACGCCATCAACGCCGTGGGAACAGTCGTGCTGGCGATTCTAGCGCTGGTGCAGTCAGTCTCCAGCAAGGTTGCGGTGGCGCGGATGGCCTCTCAATCCACCATCAAGCTGGCCACTGTGCGGCCCTACATGGATGAAGGCAAGGCTGCAGCGATGGTGGCGAGCCACTATGGCGAGCCGGTCGAGTGGGCGCGCACGCAAGTGGCACAGGTGGAACTGAACGCGGCGCAGGCCGGGTTCTAGGCAGACAAGAACTGTGAATTTTCAGGCGGATATCGCAGAGCGGCCAGGAAGCTCAAAACCTCCTGGCCGCGTCCTGCAAGCTGCCCCCCTGTGATCTGAATCACGGAGCCAGTGGGCTGGGACTCAATAGCCTTGGATGGATGGCGCAGGTGCCAGAAGCGCCCAAACTACCAAGGAGTTTCATTATGGCTTATGTAATTACCGATGCCTGCATCAAGGACTTTGTCTGCGCGGCCGAATGCGCCACCTCAGCCATTATGCCCGCGGCAGCCGACGATCCAACCGCTGCCGGCGTCTCCCAGTTGTTCGTCAACCCGGATGAGTGCATCGACTGTGGCAACTGCGCATCGATCTGCGCACAGGGCGCAATCTTTTCCATCGACGATCTGCCGGCCGACAAGGCGCATTTTGCCGAGAAGAACAAGGCCTACTTCAACTAGGGTAGTTGCGGACTTTCCGCGAGTACTGACCTTAGCAGGAATAAAATGTCACCGGACGTCTGTTCCGGCGACATCTGAACGCTAGTATCCGAACAGGCATTGAAACCCCACCAGCTCTCACGGCTCGATCTTGACCGGCGTTGGCAGCGGTGTGGCCGGGGGAGCCGCGGGCGGGGTCTGCGCCGGAATGGCCGGCGCAGTGGCCGGTTGCGCCTCCAGCGGGGTCGTGGGCATCAATACCGGCATGGTGAGCGTCTGCACCGTTGCCGGGTCGTCGCGCAGCTTCAGGTAGAGTACGCCGTTGGCCGGATGAGGAACGCTCAACTGGGTTCCTGTAAACTCCGGCGGCACGTCGGTGGGGTGGTAGAACTTCGATGTGGCGGCGATGGACGCGGCCAGGAAGAGATTGGTTCCGGTCAGCGTGCAGGGTTTGGCCGCGGCGTGCGGGCAGTGCAATTCCTTGAAGCCGGGCAGC
>JBAVYF010000415.1:0-3275 GCA_049698655.1 Occallatibacter sp.
CGACCACGCCTGCTCCAACTCCTGCCAGGAGACGCGTGGCAAAGAGCGCCGGAAGCGCAGGAGAGATGAGCGTGAGCGCCGTGGCAACAATGGTGAGCAGTCCACCGGCCAATGCCCAGCGGCGCGCTGAATGGGGGCGGACCCACGAGGACAAAGACAGAGTGGTGAGGGCGGAGACGGCCAGCTCCATGCTCAACAGAAGTCCGGCGGCCTTCGCCGATAGCCCGGCATGAAGCTCGAGCGCGTCGATTATGACCGGCATGAGGAACATGCTGGTCATGACGATGAGCTGCGATCCGATCACAGGAAGCAGAATCATCCTGTCCCGCCGATGCGGGAAAACCTTTTTCAACATGAAACCACCCATCTGGCAAACCGGGAACAGGCGCAACCGCGCGTATGGCTCAGACGCAAGCTCAAGACCTCCTCCAGCGTAATCCGACGGTTGATGGTTCATTTAAGAGGCGTTTTCTTGCCCTGTCAATCGAAAAAGGCAGTTTCTGGGATAATATGAGCGAGGAACATGTTTACGGCAGGAATGAAGTCTGTGATGAAAATGCCCAAGTTCACTGACGCTGTGGTTGGAATCTCAATGATCGCAACGTGTGCCTTTGCGCAGCCGGCCGCGCGGAGTGTTGATCCTGACGCTTCAGTCCGGGTCAATCAGATGCAGGTGATCGGCTCGCACAACAGCTACCACGCTGGACTTTTGCCGGGGATTGCGAAGCTGGTACAGCAAAAGAATCCAGGGGCATTCGCGACCCTCGATTACGCGCACGCCGATCTGGCTACACAGTTGAATCACGGAATCCGGCAGATCGAACTGGACATCTTCGCCGACAGCGAGGGCGGCCGCTTTGCACATCCGCTGGGCCCGGCGCTGGTTGCGAAGGCCGGTCTGCCCGCCGATCCCGAGCCGTATCCAGACGGCGTCATGCTGAAGCCCGGATTCAAGGTCATGCACATCCAGGACATCGATTATGTGAGCAACTGTCAACCGTTTGTCGCTTGTCTCCAGATCGTTCACGCCTGGTCCAAGGCCCATCCGGAGCATGTTCCCATCTTCATTTTGGTCGAGACGAAGCAGGGCATACCCAATGCGGAGATTCCCTGGACCGTTCCCGAGCCGCACACTACGGCCACCTTCGACGTACTGGATGCAGAGATTCGCTCGGTTTTCTCCAGGGACGAGATGATCACTCCGGATCAGGTGCGCGGACGTCATCGCACGCTCAACGAGGCAGTACGGAAAGGCGGCTGGCCCACCCTGGCGCAGGCACGCGGCAAGGTGATCTTTCTCATGGATCAGGCATGGGCTGGTCCCATTTACCTGGAAGGGCACCCTGGATTGCGCGGACGCGTTCTCTTCACGAATTCGACCCCCGGCCGTCCCGATGCCGCGTTTGTCGAGGAAAACGATGGCAACGCGGCGACAATCGCATCGCTTGTTCGCCAGGGGTATCTGGTTCGTACCCAGGCGGATTCCGACACCTTTGAGGCGCGAACCAACGATCCCCGCCGCCGGGACAACGCCCTGAACTGCGGAGCCCAAGTCGTCAGCACCGACTATCCCCAGTTTGAACCTGCCCGGTGGTCGGGTTACTTTGTAGCCCTGCCCAACGGATTGCCGGCCCGATGCAACCCGGTGATCGGGCCTCCAAACTGCGTGGATTCAGAGCTGGAGCCCGCTTTGCCTCGTTGACCCGTCGCCTACCGGTCACAGTTCCAGGCTCCAATGAGCCGATCGCGAAGGAAGTGGTACGCCAGGCCGTTCGAGCCGCAAAGTTGCAACTTTGATCTTGCCTTTGGTCCGGCGCGGGCCTGAAGAAAATTCAGTAATTTCCGAAATCACGGAATTTTCACTTGACAAACACGAGCGTCGCTCATATTGTGATGGCAACATTTGAGGCAATACTGTTCGCGTATTCCATTTTGGAGGTGAATCGTGCGATTTCGTATCCGCTGTAGCTTTTGTTGCTTCGTGGCGCTGCTTCTCTGCTTGACGGCACCGCAGCTGCTGGCACAGTCCACGCAATCAACCATCCTCGGCACGGTCAAGGACACAACCGGGGCGGTGATCCCCAATGCAGAGGTAGTCGTCACCAACGTCGATAAAGGGCTGTCCATGGCATATCGTACCGACGGCAGCGGAAACTATCAGGCTCTGGAGCTGATCCCCGGAACCTACAAGGTGCAGGTGGCCAAGGCGGGCTTTGAGACCCCGTTGATTGAGGGTCTTCAACTCACTGCCCGTCAACAACTTAGGGTGGATGTTACCCTTGCTGTCGGTCGAGCACAGCAAGAGGTCACCGTAAACGCCGAATCCGCCGGAGCCATTGAGACGGAAACCGCGTCCATTTCGGCCTCCCTCAATGCGGAAAATGTAGCGAATCTCCCTGTGAACTATTACGGCACCGGCACCAGTCCGGTGAATGCCTTGCAGGTGCTTCCTGGAGTGCAATCCGATACGGCTTCCGGCATTCCTTCGCCGACGGCGAATGGCACTCCAAACACAAATTTTTCCGTGCAAGGCGGACAGCCTTCCCAGACGGAAGCTTCCGTGGACGGCATTTCAACGCAGAATGTAAGGACCAACACACCGCTCCTCGATGCATTTCCTTCCGCAGAGTCTATTTCGGAGATTCGCGTGGATGGCGTGAACAACAATGCGGAATTCGGTCAGGCGGGCGAGATTACGACCATCACCAAGAGCGGAGCGAACAAATTCCACGGAGCGGCATTCTGGCATTTCCAGAATAGCGCCCTGGATGCGAAGGCCTTCGGCGAGCCAACCAAGCCCGCAAAAAACGGCAACGACTTTGGCGTGAGTGTGGGAGGCCCGGTTCGTCGCGATAAAACCTTCTTTTTTGGTACCTATGAGGGTTTCCTCTTTCCCAAGCAGTCGGCAGTTAATGATCTGGTCCCAACGGCTGACATGCTGACTGGCAATTTCAGTGTGGAATTTCCCCCCGCCACCAGCTATCCGCTTATCAATCCCGCCATCGAGTCCTGTTACTTTTCGACGAGCAACCCCCTTTGCGGAGCCTATTTGAGTCCTTTCAACCAGATCACTACCATTAACGCCGCGGCCAAACAATTCCTGCCCCTTTTTCCGCCAGGGGGAGCGAATTACGGGGGCAGCCCGACTGCCGCGCCGTACGCCACCATTGCGGATGCCGAGGCCGGTGTCGGTTACAACTACACTCAAAACCGCGCATCCGATTACAACTCAAAACAGTTCGACGCCCGCATCGATCAGCGCTTCAGTCCGAAGA
>JBAVYF010000416.1:0-4909 GCA_049698655.1 Occallatibacter sp.
CACCTGCACTTATCGGATTCTCGGCGGCGCGGGCCGAAGCTGTCAATGCCAGAAGATTGTCTGGCCCCAGTAACTGCGGGTTCTTGGGGATGAGATGATAGCGGCCGCGCACCAGATAATCCACTAACAATCCTCCGGCGAGGTACGGATTCATCAGCGCGATGGGGGCCGCATAGCCGGTGGTGCTCAGCGACTCGGCGATGCTCTTGTTCCTGCGGCTCTGGCGGCGATAACCGGGAATCTGCGGAATCTCGAAGATCGCGAGTTGCGTCTCAGGATGCTTGCGGGCATAGCGCTCCAGCTTGTAGGCAATCTGCTTGGGAGTGGTCATGCCCGCGTCCGGAAAGATGCTGCGCTTGAACGTGCCGGGAAAGTAGAAATTGAGCGTGCGGCGCGCAAAATCCGAGCAATTATTGAACAGCAGGTTGAAGTGCGTGCGATTAGCGCGACCGTTCATCCGCGCGATGAAGGCGTCGTCCTGCTCTTCGCTGGTTTCAAAGCGGAAGGCGTAGATGCGCCGCTCATAGGACAGGCCCGCCAGTTGGGTCCAGCCGCCATGCACAAAATTGCCGGGAATCAGGTCTTTTCCCAGGCTGAGCAGGTGGGTTTCGCGATAGTTGCTGCGCAGCCGATGGACGCTCTCGCGGTCAACTCGCGCGAAAACCAGGGAGGCGTCCTCGACAGAATAGAGGTAAGGAACCAGCGGGATCGCCACCCAGTCGTACCCGTTAATGCCCTGGTAACGGGAGAGAACTGCGCCCAGTTCGCCGGCTTGGCAGCGGCGCAGCTTGACAGGAGTTTCGGCGCAGATGCGTTCAAAATAAATGGCATTATGCCCCGTCGGGTTTACGGTGCCAAAAAGGCCATACGGCTCCTCCATCAGCAGGGCCGCCTGCGCCCGGCCCGGCGCAGGAGAGAAAACCAAAACCGCTAAGACCATGAGACAAAATGCAGTTGTGTGCGGCCTTCGCATCCAGAGCATCGGTCCTCCTTGGTCAGGATCTTCAACTGCCTTTCAGTATGCCCCGCTTCCGGAAAATCAACTGCATGTCCTCTGCGATGCGATTTGGGCACCGGGTTTGCCGGAATGAAGAGTTCCGCCCGGGAAGCTGCCGAAGGGAACGGCAAACTCTTTTGCACATTCTCTGACACGGATTGCGAAGAAAAGTTGCAACGAAAATTGTGAAAAAGGGGTCAATTCAAATCAGAACCCTATCATCACCGGCTCCATCTCCAGCCGAATGCCAAAGCGCCCCTCGACCGCTGCGGTGATTTCTCCGGCGAGAGCCAGAACCTCCGCTGCCTTCGCGCCGCCAAGATTGACGAGCGCCAGTGTGTGCCGCGAGGAGACGGCGGCAGCGCCCCGCGTGTACCCTTTGGCGAAGCCGGACTGCTCGATCAGCCAGGCAGCCGGAACCTTGACCTGGCCAGGATTCTCTGCGCCCGGCCCGGCGGGAAAGCGCGGCGGCGCCTTCTCGCTCGAGGACGTAATCTGCCGGAGTTGTTCCTCGTCGACCACGGGATTCTTGAAGAAGCTGCCCGCGCTGCGGCAATCCGGGTCGCCCTCGACCATCAACATTCCCTTGGCTTGGCGAACGCGGCGCACCTGAGCCGCCACCTCGGCCAGGCTCGGCTGCACGCCTTCCGGAAAGGCCCGTTGCAGCTCCGCGTAGCGCAGCGTAGGCGCGCCGCCGGGCGTCAGCCGGTAGTCCACGCGGGTCACGACGTACCGTCCGCGATCCACTGAGTTGAAGCGGCTGCGGCGATAGGCAAAGCCGCACTCGGCCGCCGCAAACTCGACGAACCTGTGCTCTCGGAGGTCGAAGGCCCGCACCCGTGAGAGGACCGAGGCGACCTCCTGCCCATAAGCGCCGACATTCTGCACCGGAGTCCCGCCCACCGTGCCGGGAATGCCGGCCAGACACTCGACTCCAGCGCAACAATCTTGCACCGTCCGCTCCAAGAAGTGATCCCAGTCCTCACCCGCCGCAGCCTGATAAATCATGTGGTCGGAATCGCCCGGCGCATCCGCCGCCGTAATGCCGCGCAATCCCACCCGCACCACCAGGCCGTCGAATCCGGCGTCGGCGACCAGCAGGTTGCTGCCCCCGCCCAGCACAAACAGCGCCACGCCGCGCTCGCGCGCCCAGGCGGCGGCCACGGCTATCTCCTCTTCGCTTGCAGCCTCCACAAACCAGTGCGCGGGTCCGCCGATGCCAAAGGTAGTGAAGGGTGCAAGCGGCTTGTTTTCTTCCATGAGCATCAGTAAAAGGCTACACCCCGGGAGGAAGCGCCGAAAGGATTGCAGGCAGCTTCCCAGCCTGAGGCATCCTGTCAACCGATGCAACGCACGACGGCCTCCCACGCGGGAGGCCGTCTGACGTTTACGTTTATCTTCGATGAATCAGTCGCCCTCTTGCGCCTTGGCGAGCTTCTGCACCTTGCTGTGGCGGATCGAGTAGGCAAAATAGATCACAAACCCAATCAGCATCCAGACGATCATCGCTGTCCAGGTCGGGAAGAGCGGCAGCTTGGTCATCAGGTAAACTGCCGTGAGAATGCCCAGAATCGGCACCAGCGGCACCATAGGCGTCTTGAAGGGCCGGTGCAGCTCGGGATGGCGCACACGCAGAATCCACACACCCGCGCAGACGATGGTGAAGGCCAGCAGCGTGCCGATGTTGACCAGTTCAGCCAGCCGGTTGATGGGTAACAGGGCGGGCATGACGGCAACCACCACACCGACTGCGATGGTCGAAATCCATGGCGTGCGGAACTTGGGGTGAATTGCAGAAGCCCACTTGGGCAACAAGCCGTCCTTGGACATTGAAAAGAAAACGCGGGATTGGCCCAGCAGCATGACCAGCATCACGGTCGCCAGCCCGAAGACCGCGCCGATACTAACCAGCATCTCTCCCCAGCCGATGCCAGTCACTTTAATGCCCAGTGCCACGGGAGCTTCCACGTTGAGCTCCTTGTAGTTCTTCAGGCCGGTGAGGATCGTGGATACCAGGATATAGAGGATAGTGCAGACCGCAAGCGAACCCAGGATGCCGATGGGCATATCCCTCTGTGGATTCTTCGCCTCCTGAGCCGCGGTGGAAACGGCGTCGAATCCGATATAAGCAAAGAAGACCGAGGCCGCGCCTAGCGCGATGCCGTTCAAGCCAAAGTTTCCATGCCCGTCGGGGGGCGGTATGAAGGGGTGCCAGTTGTGCATGGCCAGGGATGGATGGAGAAAGAGAAAATAGCCTCCCAGAACAATGAAGATGCCTACGATGGTCAGCTTCACTAACACAATGGCCGAATTGAAATTGGCCGACTCCTTGATGCCGATAACCAGAATGGTGGTGATCGCCAGAATGGCCAACATGGCCACAAGGTTGAAGACGCCAGTTGCGTGTGGCAAGGCCGCCGTGACGACCGGCAAACCTGTCACGCTGTCTACAGAAGGCAGCGAGGCACGCGCCATCCACTGGTTCTGATAAAAGACCAAGGCAGTACCCGGCGTGGCGGTCAGTTGAGGCGGAATGTAGATATGCAACTGCGCCAATAGCCCGGTGAAATATCCCGACCAACCGGAGGCTACAGTGGCTGCGCCAAAGGCGTACTCCAGCACCAGATCCCAGCCGATGATCCAGGCCACAAATTCGCCCAGCGTGGCGTAGCCGTAGGTGTAAGCTGAACCGGCGATGGGGATGATGGAGGCAAACTCTGCGTAGCAGAGGCCGGCGAAGGCGCAGACGATGCCGGCCAGCACAAAGCTCAACGAAACAGCCGGCCCGGCGTGCAAGGCCGCCGCCTGGCCGGTGAGCACAAAGATGCCGGCGCCAATGATGGCGCCAATGCCAAGAGTGACAAGGTTCAGTGCGCCCAGCGAACGCTTGAGCGTGTGTTCGCCCTGTTCACCAGCCTCCATCGAGAGCAACGACATGGGTTTGATGCGCAGCAGTCTGGACATGAATGAGGGACTTCCTCCTCAGGAGTTGAAATCGGATTAACTTTGGTTCGCCGGGGCTTGACCTGCGGGCCGCCGCGACCAGAAAAGATACACAGGAATGCCCAGCAAAACCAGAACCAGGCCAGGCCATGTGTATTGTGGCTTGTATCGCAATAATACGACACAGATCCACCCTGCCAGGACAATGTAAAGCGCCGGCAGCACAGGGTAGCCCAGCGCCTTGTAAGGCCGGAGAGCATTTGGTTCCTTAAAGCGCAGCACGAACAGCCCCACGATGGTGAGAATGTAAAACACCAGCACCGCGAAGATGATGTAGTCCAGCAACTGACTATAGGAACCCGAGACGCACAGCACGGTGGTCCATGCGGCCTGCACCAGCAACCCCGCGGCTGGCGTCTTGTAGCGCGGATGCAGCTTGCCGACAGACTTGAAGAAAAGACCGTCCTGGCTCATGGCGTAGTAGACGCGCGCCCCGGCCAGCGACATTCCATTGGCGCAGCCGAAGGTGGAAATCAAAATCGCCGCGGCCATCAGGTACGCTCCGCCGGAGTGGAATATCTGCTCCAGCGCCGCCGTCGCCACGCGATCCTCGGTCGCATATTGAATCCCCCGCGCCATCACCGTCGCGCCGTTCGGGTCGCCGTGCATGGGCAAAACCAGCAGGTAGGCCAGCGACACCAGAAAATAGATCGTCAGCACAAATCCCGTGCCCAGAACCAGCGACAACGGAATGTTCCGTTTGGGATTCTTCACCTCGCCCGCCGTGAAGGTGATGTTGTTCCAGGCGTCAGAAGAGAACAGCGAGCCCACTTGCACCACCGCCAGAATCACGAAGACGTTCACCCACGCAATTGGTCCACCCATGCCCACCTGGACAGGGTGCAGCGAACTCCAGCCGGCATTCTTCCAGAATTCACTCCACCCCGCTCCGAAGTTCGCTGCCCAGGC
>JBAVYF010000417.1:0-3727 GCA_049698655.1 Occallatibacter sp.
GCTGTGAGTTGAGGCAAAAAGTTGGACATTATTGTCCGAGCAGAATTCAACTATGCCGTTTAGCACAGGTACATAGTCCCTAAAATAAAAACCATTTTCGATTTCGTCTATAAACATAACACCTGACTCGAAGAATTGCGCTGCTAGCAATATGCCGACGAATTTATTTGTTCCCGACGATACATTGGGCAGAGAGACCTGCTCTTCAACGTCTTTGAGAGTGGCATAGATGATCTGCTGGCCGCCAACTACTTCGACACTCAAACCCTCAATGTTTTTGTAGACTTTGGTTACGGCCTCAAGAATCTTAGGTTTCCGCTTCCGAATACTAAGGTATGAAAGCCTAGAGGCATTCTCCGCAGCATCAATCAGATGAGAAGATGAAATGAGGATAGCCGGGTAAGCTGTTGGCGGTGCCTGAACCGTGATCTGTCCGGATGGTGTGAAGTTTAACGGACACCGAAATGCTTTTCCATCCAGATTCCATTCAAAAACGATTGGGCGTAGCGCTGCGGTACTGATGTCATTCCTGCTGACATTGAGTTCAAGTTGTTCCCCAGAATCGTAGGAAATACGTAAGGATCTGCTCTGAGCGACAGAATCCATAATGGAGAAAAATGCGCCATTTGGGTCATTTGGGTCATAGAATATGTCCCTAAAAAACGATTCATACGAACGACGATCCTGCACCAGTTGCGCGGCAGCCGAGACGCCTCGCATTATTCTTGCGCGGAAGTATATTTCAGGGCTGACCCCTCCCAACATCCACAGGGCCTCAAGCAAAGCGGTCTTTCCGCTGCCGCTTGGCCCCACAAGGAAGTTGAACTGGGGAATGCCAGAAAGGTCGATTGTTTTGTACCCTCTGAAATTTGAGATCTGCAATGATTCGATCATTCTGTATTCCGCAGTCTGAGCTTGTGAACGCTCGGGTATTTGACTTGTTGCACTCATACTCGTTACGCTCCAGTCTAAGAGCGTCCCGTCCGCGGGCCACCCAAAGCATTCCGCCAAGAATACCAAAGGCGACTTTGACCGCCTTACCGATTTTGCGCGGTGGCTCATGGCCGTTCCGCATACCCACATTAAAGCCCAACTAGATGCTGAAAAGCAAGCCAAGTGAACGTCTAAGGCCTCCGCTTCCCGCGCCGGGTGCCCCAGGTCTCGCTTCTGAGACCTGGGACTGATCACCGACCATTCCCTATTCCTCCTGTTCTTCCCGCCACTCCGGCTCCGCAGCCAACCGCTCTGCCAGACTCGGCCCGCGCCGCTTCTTCACCGGTTCCGGGATTGGCTTCTTGCCAGCCGCAAGCGAAACCAGCGTCTTTGTGCTGGCCAGATCTCCCTTGAGCGCCTTCTCCGTCAGCAGATCGGCCAGCTTCTCCGAGTTCCGCCCCACCCGCTTGTCCGCCGCCTGACGCAACCGCTCTGCGCCGTCCTTGCACGCCGTCTTCTCCCGGCTCGCCCGTTTACGTCCCTTGCTCTTGGTTGTCTTGCGTGGTTTCTTGCTTGCATTTCCTGCACTCGACTCCCGCGCTAGTTCCACCATCTTTCCGCCATTCCCGGCCAACGCTCCACGGACCCGCGCCCGCAGAAAAGGAGCATATGCGCCAATCCCGCTCCGGAACTGCCGCACAACGCATTGTCAGGATTTTTGTCTTATGACTTCTAAGAATCCCGTGCCCTTCGTCTCCCCTGCGCGCGCGCGCCGCGGAGTTGGCCTGAATAAGATCAGAAAGGCTCTCTCCTGCCTTCCGTTCTACGCTGTCTAAAATCGATTGGTCTGTTCTCAGCGTACCGGAAAACCTCATAATTCTCTGCAAACGCGTCGAGTCCTTGTTCCCTGGTCGCTGGTCCCTGACCCCTGATCTCTGTCGCCCCAGCAATCTCCGCCCACAACCGGTCCTCCGCCAAATCCTCCAGTTTCTTCCCGCCCTCCGGCACAATCCCATACACCACCTTGCAGCCCATCGCCCGCGCCATTCTCGACATCGACCTCAACGAAATAGTGTTTTTCACCTCTCTTGTCTCAAGGTCGAAAACCCCCGAACGGTTCACTCCCATCTTTTCCGCGATCTCCGCCACTGGAATGTGCAGCACCTGCCGCACCGCCCGCAACAGCCCATTCGTCGGATTCTTCTCTCTCCCCGCCTGCCGGTAACTCCGCATCTCCAAATCCAGCTTCTTTCGCGCAAAATCCCGCACTCTCTCCCGCATCGTACAATCCTCTCTTCCTTGTCATTTGAATCCTGATCCCTGAACCCTGATCCCTATTTTCACCGTAGCCAAAGCGGCCATAATTATCTGCAAAAACATGCCAAAATCGGCCAAAAAACATCCTCGTTTGATTGTTTTAGCCGGGCCGCAGCGGGCCATCACCGCAAAATATCTACATCTGAACCCCAACATTCTTCAAAAACGGAAGTCACTTTACCATTTCCTACCCTTATAGCTTGACTGGATTTCCGCTTTTGCCTGCCTATACCCATAGCGAAAAACGTTGATATCCGCCCTATGTTCTAAACTCGATTCAAGGCAAACTTTCGCCCTTTGATTTCACACGAGGTCCAATTCAGTTGAGAAGATTACCGTTCCCCGCCCTGCTCGTTGCCGCGTTCATCCTGCTCATCAGCGCTCCCGCGATGCGGGCACAAGCTCTGTCTGTTGCGCAGGCTCAGCCTGCCACGGTGGAGGCTAACCGCAAGGCTCTCAACGACCTCTTTGAGGAGTACTGGCAAGCCAGCCTGGAACACTCGCCGGAGTTTGCCTCGGCGCTGGGCGACAAGCGCTACAACGACCGCATCGACGACTACTCTGTGAAGGCGGAGAATGCCTGGCTGGAGCGCGAAGAGAACTTCATGATGCGGCTGGCGGCCATTGATCCGGCCGGATTTACCGGCCAGGAGAAGATCAGCCGCGAGCTGCTGCTGCGCCAGTTTGCCGACAACGCGGAGGCGGCGGGGTTCAAGGAGTGGGAGATGCCGTTGAACCAGATGGGCGGCGTCTATACCAACTACCCGCAACTGGCGGCTGAGTTGAGCTTCACAACGGTGAAGGACTACGACGACTGGATCGCCCGGCTGCACGCGATTCCCAGGGCCTTCGACCAGGTGACCACCAATATGTCCATTGGCATGGACGACCATCGCGTGCCGCCGAAATATCTGCTGGAAAAGGCGCTGGAACAGGTGAAGGCGCTGGCAACTCAAACTCCAGAGAATTCGCCGCTGGCCTTGCCGCTGAAGAAGTTTCCCGCCGCCGTCACGCCTGCCGAGAGTGAGCGCATCAAGGCCGAGACGCTGGACGCGATCGGCAAAGAGGTGCTGCCGGCATACAAGCGCTTTGCGCGCTTCCTTGAGGTGAGCTACATTCCCGCCGGGCGCGCCGAGCCGGGCGTCTGGGCGCTGCCCGACGGGGCAAAGTATTACGCATTTCAGATTCGCCGCGAGACAACGACTAATTTGACGGCGGAGCAGATTCACCAGATCGGGTTGGACGAGGTGAAGCGCGACGAGGCGGAGATGCTGGTGATTGCGCAGAAGCTCGGCTTTGCGGATTTGAATAGCTTTCGCGCGAGTCTCAAGACCAATCCCAGGCTGAAGGCCGCGTCGGGCGAGGCGCTGATGGCGGCCTACAGCGGCTACGTAAAACAGATGCAGGGCAAGCTGCCGCAGCTCTTTGGCCGGCTGCCCAAGGCGCCGCTCGAGGTTGCCGCGGTTCCCGATTACAT
>JBAVYF010000418.1:0-8079 GCA_049698655.1 Occallatibacter sp.
GGCTATCAGGAATTTCATCCAGCATCACAACAAGAACCCAAAGCCATTCGTCTGGCACAAAACCGCAGATCAGATTCTCGATTCCGTCGCCCGATTTTGTACGCGAACTTTAGACTCAGGACACTAGCATGGGATGCCTATAGCTAAAGCATTTTCTTGTCTACCGTTGTTCTTCCGCATCGGCATCATTCTTCCATGCAGGCTTATCCGCACGGAGAGGAGCCCCCGCCGCGCGCTGGTGCGCCTGGCCCAGTGCCAGCAGAATTCCGTGCAGCAGGGCCTCCGGCCGCGGCGGGCAGCCGGGGATGTACACGTCAACGGGAATCACCGCATCCACTCCGCCCAGCGAGGCGTAGTTCGCGCCGAAGATGCCTCCGCTGATGCCGCACGCGCCCACGGCTGCAACGATCTTCGGTTCCGGCGTCGCGGCCCATGTCTTGCGCAGCGCCAGTTCCATGTTGCGCGTCACCGGGCCGGTAACCAGCAGCATGTCTGCGTGGCGCGGCGAGGCCACGAAATGAATGCCGAAGCGTTCGATATCGTGAACCGGGTTGTTCAGCGCAACAATCTCCTGCTCGCATCCGTTGCACGAGCCCGCATCCACCTGCCGAATCGAAAGCGACCGCCCGAGCAGGTTCTTGATCGCCGCGGCGATCCGCTTGCCGGGCTCCTCGGCGCTCGGGCCGCTGGTGGCCGAGCGCAGCGCGGCGTGGCTGCCATCGGGATGCAGCGTGTATTCAGCAGTAAGAATCAGGTCGCGGCGTTCCGTGGCCGCAAGCTCGAAGTTACGGCTCATCCGCACCGCTCCATCGGCGGAAGCAGCTTCGCACTCGCCGCAAAAGATGCAGCGCCCGTAATCCACGGTGACCTGGCGCGCGCCGTCGCAGTCGCGCAGGGCAATGGCCCCGGTGGGGCAGGCCTCGGCCGCGGGACGCGCGTCGCTCCAGGCCTCGAAGTCGAACTCCGGGCATCCCCGAAACTGTTCGGCCAGGCGCGGCGCAATGCACGGATAATCGGCCGTCGCGCTGCTAACTCTGAACGAATTTTGCAGGATTTTGAACATCGCGCTACCGATCCGTCCCCGAGTAGGACAAGTTGAAGCTCTTGTTGATCACCGGAAAATCCGCCACGATATTCCCTTCCACCGCTTCCACGATGGCCGGCCAGTTGTTGATGGATGGATCTTTCACCTTGCAGCGTTCCAGGCAATTGCCCTCGCCGGTGCGGACCCAGTGAATGATCTCGCCGCGCCAGCCTTCCACCGCGCTCAGCGCGCACCGGTCCGGCGGAATGGGCTGAGCGGGAGCGCGGTGCGGGCCGTCAGGCAGACGGCTAACCACCGCGCGGATCATCTGGATCGACTCGCTCACTTCATCGATGCGAACCTGCAAGCGGCGCCGCACATCTCCCGCCTGGTAGACGGGCACGCTGAAGGACAGGTGACGGTACGCTTCGTAGGGATGATCGCGCCGCAGATCGAGATCGACGCCGGAGGCCCGTCCCGCCACGCCGACGATTCCCAGCACCGAAGCCTTCTCCGGGCGCAGGATTCCGGTGCGCTCCAGGCGGTCGCGTGTGGAGTTGGACGACTGAATAATCGCCGTCAGATCGCGGAACTCGCGCTCCACGACTGCGAGCGTGCTCTCGATGGCCTCCACCTGAGCCCGTTGCCAATCCCTGCGCACGCCGCCGATGGCGGCCATCCCGCGCAGCACGCGGCTTCCGGTCAGCATCTCGTTCAGGCCCACCACCATCTCTCGTATGCGGCCGGCATGGGCGTTGGCAATCACAAATCCCACGTCGTTGGCGATGGCCCCAACATCGGCGACGTGATTCGCAATTCGTTCCAGTTCGAGCAGGATGGAGCGCATGAATTGCGCCCGCGCCGGAACCTCGATTCCCGCAGCCCGCTCCACCGCCTCGCAGAAGGCCGTGCCGTGGGAAAACGCCGAATCGCCTGAGATGCTCTCGGCCAAAAACACCGCGCGATGAATGGGAAGATTCTCAAACAGCTTCTCGGTTCCCTTGTGCGTGTAGAACATGCGCAGTTGCAGGTACAGGATGGGCTCGCCGGCGACGGAGAAGTTGAAGTGGCCGGGCTCGATGATGCCGGCATGAACCGGGCCCACCGGAATCTGGAAGACGCCTTCCCCGTGCGCGGGCCGGTAGACGTGCCGCTCCCCCTCAAACGGCGGCAGCACGGTGTCGAGAGGAAAATTCTTGCGCAGCGGATGCACATCAGGCCAGTTATCGTGCAGCGCCACGCGCCGTGGATTCGGATGCCCTGCGGCTTCCAGGCCGAACCAATCCTGAATCTCGCGCTCCTGCCAGTTGATGGCCGGCAACTCCGCGGCCAGCGACGGGAACGAGGGATGGTCCGCGGGGATGGGCGCCTTCAGCATCACCCAGGCAGCGTCGCCCGGCCGGTCAAAGAGATAGTAGTTGTAGAAGACGCCTTCCGCGCTCACGCGGTCCTCGGCGAAGACGGTCACCAGTCTCGCCTGGTACGCAGTGAGCAAGTGCCGGGCGATTCCGGTGGCGTCGGGGCCGTTCAACAAAATGACGGTTTGGCCGGAGACAGGTTCATCCACGGAGCGGATCTGCTCCGGGAAACGCGCGCGAAGTTCTTCCACAAGAGTCGTCATTGTCCGCTCACCACCCGCGCCGCGCCGCGAATCAATTCAAGCAGCGGAGCCGGAACCCAGAATCCGATGACCACCAGCACCGATGCCAGGGCAATCAACGAACCATTGCGCCAGGGACGGGGCGCTGCCACCGGCGCATCGCCGCGCGGACCGAGGATCATGCCGCCCACGTGCAGCAGCGCGCCGGCGAAGACGCCCGTCCCAAACAGCACGAAAAGGACGCCGGTAAGAAAATGCCCGCCATCGAATGCCGCTCGCACAATCAGGAACTCGCTTTGAAACAGGCTGAATGGCGGCATGCCGATAATCGCCAGCATGGCCATCAGAAACACCACGCCGGTCAGCGGCATGGCCCGCATCACGCCGCCTTTGATTTTGGAGAACAGGTCGGTCCGGAAGTGCTGGTACACGTTGCCCGCGCACAGGAACAGCAGCGACTTGGCGATGGTGTGAAAGGTCATGTGCAGCATGAGGCCCAGGCTGCCCAGCGCGCCTCCCAGTCCCAGCGCCGTCGCCATGATGCCGGCATGATCGATGGTGTGATACGCCAGCAGGCGGCGATAGTTTTTCTGCACCAGCACGAACGGAACCGAGATGCCCATGGAGAGCAATCCGAACAGCAGCAGCAAGCGGCCGGGGTACTCCGCGCCCAGGCATCGGCTCGTCAGAATGTAGAAACGGATAAGGCCGTAGAGGGCGCAGTTCAGCATCGCCGAAGAAAGAATCGCGGCCGAGGGCACCGGAGCCTCGCTGTAGGCATCCGGCTTCCAGGTGTGCATCGGCGCGAGCCCCGCCTTGGTTCCATAGCCCATGAGAATCAGTACGAATGCCAGCCGCATCGACGTCTTGTCCAGTTGCGCGGCGTGCTGCGCCAGCACCGACCAGTTCAACCCGCTCAGCGCCGCGGAGCCGGTCAGACTGTGCCCCGCATAGTAGGCCACCAGCGTGCCGAACAGCGCCATCGACAAGCCCACGCCGCCGATGATGGCATACTTCCACGCGGCCTCCAGCGAGGTGACCTTCCCATAAAACGTGACCAGAAAGACCGAAGCCAGCGTGGCCATTTCCATCGCCGCCCACATCACTCCCAGATTATTGGCCACCGCCATGAACAGCATAGAGAAGACAAACAGCGGCGTTGCCGTGTAGTACATGCGAAGCTGCGCTCTCTGCTCCCTGCCGCTGTCGTCCTCGCCCAGCGCTCCGTTCTGCTGGTCGTCGCGCAGGTAACCAATTGAGTAGGTGGAGCAAACCAGCGCCACTGAAGCGGTGAGCAGAATCACCAGCGCGCTCAGCGCGTCGGCATAGAAAAACCCGTTCCCCAGCGAAACCGTGCCCGCGGCCAGTACCCGCGCTCCCAGTGCGACGGCGACCAGAAAGACTGCGCCGAACCCTGCCAGGTTCACCGTTTCCATCGCCGCGCGTCGGCGCACGAAGAACGACGCGGCGGCGGTGGCAACGGGAATCAGCAGTAGAGCAATCAGCAGCATCCTATCCTCGCAGCCTCCGCAACCGGCTCACATCCATTGACTCGAAGGTCTCGCGGATGCGGTAAACCAGAATGCCCAGCACCATCGCCGCCACCAGCACATCGAAGAAGATGCCCAGTTCCACAATCAGCGGCATCCCGTAGGTCAGAGAAATGGCTGCCAGAAACAGCCCGTTTTCCAGCGACAGCAGCGCCAGAACCTGGGTCAGCGCCTTGCGGCGGTTGATCATCGTAAAAAAGCCGATCAGAAAAAGTGAGATGGCTACAGCCAGCGCGTTGTGGCCCAGGCCGGCCTCGTCCGGCCGGTAAAACGACGCCGCAACCACATAGCCCACCAGCGTCAGCCCGCCCGCAATCACCACCGAGAGCGGCACGTTCACAATCGGCTCGATCTCTTCATGAATCTCCATGCGCTTCACCAGGCGCTCAAAGAGGATGGGCACAAGAATCACCTTCACCACCAGGGTGAGCGCGGCGGCAACGAAGATATGCGGCGCGTGGTTGAACCAGGCGATGGTGGCGGCAATCATGGCGAGGAAAAATGATTGAGCCGCGAAGATGCGAATGTGGATGACAATCCAGCGCTGCGCCACCATCGCGATCTGCAGCACCAGCACCAGCGCCGCCATCAAAGTGACGATTCGTTCGCCGAATTGCAAATCGAGAATATGCGTCATAAGCGTCAAAAGAGGAACGTGGAAACCAGCGCGAGCGATCCCAAAGTAAAGGCCACCGCCAGCAGTTCAGGCACGCGGAAGAGCCGCATCTTGGCGTTCACGGTCTCCAGCAGAACAATCGCGCAACTTAACAGCAGCAGCTTCGCCAGCAGCCAGCCGATTCCCTGCGCCGCGCCGAAGCCAAACCACGTCGGCTGCAGGCCAAACGGCCAGAAGCAGTTGATCAGCAGCGTCATCAGGACGAGCTGCTTGATCGACGCTGCCCACTCAAGCAGGGCCAGGTAGGGGCCGGAATACTCGAGGATCATCGCTTCATGGATCATCGTGAGTTCCAGGTGAGTGTCCGGGTTGTCCACCGGAATCCGGCCCGTCTCCGCGATCAGCACCAGCGTGAGCGCGGCGAAGGCGAACATCTGCGCGGGAGCAAGAAAGCGCCAGTTTTGTCCAATGGCCGCGCCCGCAATCTCCGTCAGTCCGGTGGACCCCGCGCCGATCGCTACGGTGAAGATGGCCAGCATCATGGCCGGTTCGGCCAGCGCCGAGATGGTCATCTCCCGGCTGCTGCCCAGGCCGCCGAACGAGCTGCCGCTGTCCAGCCCGCTCAGCGCCAGAAAGAAGCGGCCCAGTCCCAGCAGGTAGATCACGGCCAGCGCGCCGCCCACCAAACCGAGCGGCGCATCGGCGGCCACCATGGGAATCATCAGCCCCGCCAGAATCGTGCTGAAGAAAACCACCCAGGGTGTTGCCGCGAAGATCCATGACGCCGTCTCGGGAATCACCATGCCCTTGCGAAAGAGTTTCAGAAGATCCCTGTACGGCTGAAAGATGCCCGGACCGCGCCGTGTCTGCAGCCGCGCCTTCAGCGTGCGAATGACTCCCGTCACCAGCGGAGCCAGCGCCAGCAGCAGGAAAAATTGCGCCGCGTTTTCCGTCAGCCGCTCCATCATAGGCGCACCCCAAACAGCAGAAGCAGAATCAGCGCAATGAAAATGTACGCAAGATAAAGGTTGATGCTGCCCGCCTGAATCCCCTTCATGCGGTTCGCCGCCGCCATCACCCGCCGCCGCAGCGGGCCGTATAGGCGCTTTTCAAACGTGGATTCGATCTCGCTCTCGAAACGGATCGCGCTGGGATAGTAGGGCGACACTTCGTACTCCGCCTGGATCTCCCGGCGCGGGCGATACAGGGCGGAGAAGATCATGCGCAGCGGTTTGGAAAAAGCCGTGGCCGTGTATTCGTTGTCGGCGGTCAACCCCGGCAGGCCGCAATCCCACGCCGGACCGCGGACGCTGCGACTCCTCCAACGCATCGCCAGCGGAAGCGCGAACGCCGCGCCGGCCAGCAGAAAGAACAACGCCATTCCGGCTGTCGATATGGTGCCGCCGTGGGCCGTTCCCGGCGACAGCGCCCAGCCGTGCGCCATCACCAGCGCCGAACTTGCGCGCACGCCCAGGGCTTGCTGTGTGATGGGATCGAAGACCGGCACAAACCAGGTGGCGCCGAGGCCAAGCGCGACGCATCCCGCCGCCAAAGCCGCCATCGCGGCGCGCATCGCGAACGAAACCTCGCGCGCATCCGCGGCTTCCGGGCTGCGCGGCAGAGCGAGAAACGGAATCGCGAAAGCCTTGACGAAACAGGCCGCCGCCAAGGCCGCGGTCAGCGCCAGCAGAGAGCCTGCGATGGGAAACATCAATCGCGTCAGGCTTTGCGTGGTGCCGAATCCGGCCAGCAGCGCCTGGTAGGTGAGCCACTCGCTCACGAATCCGTTCAACGGAGGCAGCCCGGAGATGGCCACCGCGCCCACCAGGAAGCACAGGGCCGTCACCGGCATGCGCCGGATCAGCCCCCCCATCTTCTCCATGTTGCGCGTGTGCGTGGCCTGCACCACGGAGCCCGCGCCCAGGAACAGCAGCCCTTTGAACATCGCATGGTTGAAGGTGTGATACAGCGCGGCGATCAACGCCAGCGCGGCCAGATTCGCCTGGCCTAGAGAGCGAAACATCAGCGCCGCGCCGAAGCCAATCAAAATAATCCCAATGTTCTCGATGCTATGCCAGGCCAGCAGCCGCTTCAGGTCGTGCTCCATCAACGCATAGAGTACTCCCACCAGGGCCGACACCACGCCCAGCCCCAGCACCACGGTTCCCATCCACAGCGGAGGCGCTCCGTAGAAATCGAAGAAAACGCGCGCCATGCCGTAGATGCCGGACTTGATCACGATGCCCGACATCAGGGCCGAAACGTTGCTGGGCGCCACCGGATGGGCCTCCGGAAGCCAGATGTGAAGGGGCACCACTCCGGCCTTCACGCCGAAGCCGAAAAGAAAAAGCAGAAACACAGCGCCCTGCTCGAGCGGCGTCATGCGCGAGGCCAGCAGGTGGAAGCTGGCAAAATCCAGGCTGCCGCTGACGGAGGTGAGCGTCAGGAATGCAATCAGCAGCAGGCCGGTGCCCGCGTGCGACATGATCAGGAACAGCACTCCGGAGTTGCGCGTTTTTTCCTTTTCGTGCTCGAAGATGATCAGGCAGAACGCCGTCAGCGCCATCACTTCCCACGCCACCAGAAAGAAGAACGCGTTCGATGCGGTGAAGACCAGCGCCAGGCTCATCAGCAGCAGGTTGAAGAAAAACCCGAAGGCGCCCAGGTTCCGGCGTCCTTCCATCTCCCGCAGATATCCGAAGGAATACAGCGAAACGGCAGCCGCCAGCGCCGCCAGTGTCACGTTGAAATAGGCCGACAGCGGGTCCAGGCGAATGGCCCAGGTGAAGACCGGGTTGCCGAAGGGAAGGCCGATGAACGTGGGAGTGGCGCTGAAGAGGCTGGCTGCCGAAGCCACAAGATTGAGAAGCGAACCCGCCAGCGCCGCCCCGCAGGCCACCCGGCGCGCAGCCCCCGGCCGGCGCCACAGCGCCAAACTGGCCGCGGCGCCCGCCAGCCAGACGACAATTCCGCTCAGAAACAGCTCACCAATCACCGGACAGACGCCTCGCTTTCCACCTCTTCGAGCATCTGAATCGCATCGGCTAGGTTGGTCTGGAAGTAACGGCGCATCACCTCGAGAACCTCCACCAGCACCGGATTTCGAATGGAATAAAAGACCTGGTTGCCGTCTTTGCGGTTGGCCACAATCTGGCGGCTGCGCAAAATTGCCAGGTGCTGCGACAGGTTCGCCTGCTCCACGCCTAGCTTCTCCTGAATGGCCCCCGCGGAGAGCTCCCCGTCCCGCAGCACCTCAAGGATGGCGATGCGCGTGGGATGGGAGAGAGCC
>JBAVYF010000419.1:0-4837 GCA_049698655.1 Occallatibacter sp.
GACCCGGCTACAGGAGAATCAGGGGATACACTCACGACTCAGCTCAAGGATGCGATTACCCAGCAAAAGGAGCTGGAGGCACTCTACACGCCCGATTATCCAGACATAGTCGCGATCAAGCGCAAGATCGCCAATCTGCGGGCGGAGATCGCGCGCAACGCAGCCGAGCCGGCGAAGACAGGGACCGCTGTTCATTCTCCTGACACACCGCAGCTTCAACAGCTCAAAGCTCAGCTTCGCGCGGAGCGACAGTCGCTGGCCTCCGCCAAGCAGGAGCAGGCCCGGATCGAGCAGCAGGTTCGCACCTACGAGTCGAGGCTTGAGTCAAGCCCCATGGTCGAGGAAGAGTACAAACAGGTCACTCGCGACCATGAGACGGCTTTGCAGTTCTACAACACTCTGCTGACCAAGATGAACGAATCGTCCATGGCCACCGCTCTTGAACACCGCCAGCAGGGCGAACAGTTCCGCGTAATGGATGCTCCCAACCTTCCGGACGCGCCTACCTTTCCGAACCATCTCGTCTTTGCCGGTGGCGGCCTTGCTTCCGGCCTGATTCTGGGCCTGCTTCTTGCCGCGCTGCTCGAGTACCGTGATACCTCCCTGCGCAACGAGAGCGACATTTGGGCTTTCACCAAACTGCCGACGCTGGCCGTCGTCTCCTACATCAACGATATTGATCACCCCCGCGCGTCCCGCAAACGCGGGAAACTCTTTTCTCGAGCGGCTAAACCCATTGAAAGCGCGCCCGGATAGCCATGTACAAATCCTACTTTGGCCTTCGCGTCCTTCCTTTCGGATCCAGTCCGGACCCGCGGTTTCTCTTCCTGAGGCCGCAGATCAGGGAGGCGCTTGCCTGCCTGCAGTACGGCATTGCAGCACGCAAGGGCTTTGTGGTCATGACGGGAGAAGTGGGAACAGGGAAAACAACTCTGCTCAGAGCAGTTCTGGACACGTTTGCCAAGGGGCGCATTGCGACGGCTTTCGTCTCCAATCCACGCCTGGATGTACTCGACTTTTTCGAGTTGATGCTCACAGATTTCGGCATTCCTCCCAAGACGCGGACGAAGTCAGCTATGCTTTTGCAGCTCAATGGCTGGCTCATCGAACGCTTCCGCGCTCATCAGCTATGCGCCATTGTGGTCGATGAAGCGCAGGATCTTTCCTGGGAACTTCTCGAAGAGATTCGTTTGCTGACCAATCTCGAGACCTCATCGGAGAAGCTGGTGCAAATTGTCCTTTCCGGCCAGCCTGAACTCGAAGAAAAGCTCTACCACCCAGATCTTCGCCAGCTTCGCCAGCGCGTTTCCCTGTGGTGCAGAACCAAGTCGCTGAACAGCGAAGAGACGCAGGCTTACATCAAAGAAAGATTGCGCATCGCTGGAGCCGGCCAGCCGGTGTTCTTACCCGAAGCGGCGGAGCTTGTCTATCACTACTCGAAAGGGATTCCTCGCATCATCAATCTGATCTGCGAGCATGCCTTGATCGACGCTTATGCAGAACAGGTCAAGCCGGTCCCGGCGTACATCGTTGAGTCTGTCGGTCTGGAGCTCGATCTTGCTCAGCATCCATTCACGATCTCGTACCCGGCCATGCAAGCGTTGATGAAGCGTACTCTGCAAACCAATATGCTCAACACCATAACGCCCGTCGCCGACGGCGCGGGCCCACTGAAGGAACGTGAAATATGAGCCGCATATATGATGCACTTCAAAGGGCGGATCTTGAACGGCAAGCCGCCAAGGGAACGGACTCCACAACAGATGCCGATCCGTTCGTTCTCCCCGGCGCCGAGGCTTTGCGGCCGATCAAGACCGGCGTCATCCTTGAGAACATCACACAGCATTCGTGGAAGCCATCAATGGCCTCCCTTCCGACGCTCGGAGATCGCGGCGAAAGCATCGAACAGTTTCGCGGCCTGCGATCACAAATCTATCAGTTTCGCGATAAGGCTCCGCTAAAGACGATTCTTGTCAGCAGCGGCATGCCCTCGGAAGGCAAGACCTTTGTGACTGCAAATCTGGCCATTAGCCTGGCGCGCAACAATAACAACACGGTTCTACTCATTGACGCCGACCTGCGCAAGCCCTCGCTCCACGAAATCCTGGGCGCTCCCAACATGCCGGGGCTCAAGGAGTATCTCGCGGGAACCGCGGAAATAAATGACATACTGCAGCGCAACCAGGTTCCCCGCATTGTCGATGCCGACCTCGTGCACAATATCCCGGATTTCACCTTTATCCCCGCCGGCACGGGCGGCGACTACTCTTCGGAGCTCATCGCCAATCGCCGTATCGAAGAACTGATAGCCGCCCTTTCACCGCTTTTCGACTGGATCCTGATCGACTCTCCGCCGGCCCTCGTGTTTGCGGACGCAACCGATATGTCCCGTGCCGCCGATGCAGTGTTGCTTGTTGCCCGCGGAGCAACCACGCCTTTCGATGTAGCGCAGCGCGCGCAGGCCGCCTTCAGCAACTCGCGCATCCTCGGCTTCGTGCTGAATGCAGTCAAGAACGCTCCACGCAACACCTCTTACTACTACGGCTACGGCAAGCAAGAGGCTGACAGCGGATCGCATCGGCGAAAGGATAAGCGGAGACAAGGATGATCAGACTATTTAACGTCTACTATCCTACGCGGACTTTGGTGCTGCTTCTTTGCGAGGTGCTCCTCGTGAGCGGCTCATTTCTGCTGGCCACCGCCTTCCTGATGGGGCCGGATACGTACATCGTTATGTTCTATGAGAACGGGTTGCTGAAGATCGCCGGCATCACCGTCTTCACCCTGCTCCTCACTTATTACTTCGATCTGTATGAACCGCGGCGCATCTCAGAGAACTGGGAGATATACTTCCGCCTGCTGCTCGTTCTCGGTGTGCTATCTTTTGTTCTCGCCGGGATCGTCTATTTTGCTCCAGAGCTGGATATCGGCCCTTATGTTCTTGTCGTTGGCATCTCCTTCCTTGCAGCTCTTCTCGTCTTCTGGCGCGGGGCTTATGAGTGGATCATCGGTCTCCCCATGTTCCGCGAGCGGGTCTATGTTCTGGGCTGCGGCGAGCGGGCTCGCGCCGTGGTCGAACTACTGCGGACCAGCCGCGATGCCGGCATGGAAGTCATCGGTTGGAAAGGCGAGAGCGAAGTCCATGGACTGCTCGATCACTTCTCTGCGGATCTTCGCGCCTTCCGCGGCCTAAGGCCCGGCATTGATCGCGTCATTGTTGCGATGGAAGAACGCCGCGAATCGATGCCTGTTCGAGAACTGCTTGACCTTCGTCTCTGTGGCGTTGTCGTTGAGAATTCCAACGAGCTCATGGAGCGGCTTTCGGGCAGACTGCCGTTGGACGGGCTCAATCCAAGCACCCTCATCTTCACTGAGGGCTTCCGAATGAGTGCATTGCAGCAGCTTTTCCGGCGCCTGCTCTCCTTCGCAGTTTCCTTTATTGCGCTATTGATTTGCCTGCCGTTCATCCCGCTGATCATTCTTGCTGTTCGCCTCTCGTCACCAGGCCCCATTTTTTTTAGCCAGACGCGAGTTGGACAACGCGGACGCTTGTTTACCGCCTACAAGTTCCGCACTATGCGGGAGGACGCCGAAACGCAGGGAGCAGTGTGGGCGGCCAAGAACGATCCGCGCGTCACTCCGATTGGCAGGTTCATGCGAAGCACTCGGCTCGACGAGATTCCGCAGCTCTGGAACGTCCTTTATGGAGACATGGCCTTTGTCGGTCCCCGTCCTGAGCGCCCGGAGTTTGTGCAGTGGCTTAACCAGGAGATTCCCTTCTACGACGTGCGCCACATGATTCGTCCAGGGATAACCGGTTGGGCGCAGGTGCGCTACCGATACGGCGCAAGCTTAGAGGAGACCAAGCATAAGCTCGAATACGATCTCTATTACGTCAAGCACCAGTCGATAGGTCTCGACCTGCTCATCATGTTTGAAACCATCAAGACGATCATTCTGCGCAGGGGCGCCCAGTGAAAATCATCTTTTGGCTGTCGATGATAGGCATCCTCTACACCTACCTGGGATATCCCGCGGTGATGTGGATGCTCGCGCGTCTGCGACCACGGCCCTGGACAGCCAAGCCGATCTCTCCCAGCGTGAGTGTCGTGCTCGCAGTACATAATGGAGCAGCGCTGCTCCCGCGCAAGATCGAGCACCTGCTTGGCCTTGACTACCCCGGCATCAAAGAGATCATCATCATTTCGGATGGCTCAACCGACGGCACGGCGGAATTGCTGGCTCGTCTGCGCCATCCGCGTCTTACTACCATCATCCTTGATGAGCACAGGGGCAAGGCGGTTGCCGTCAACGCCGGCGTGGCAAAAGCCACGGCGGACGTAATTCTCTTCGTGGACATCCGGCCGGAGATTGCTTCGGGCGCAATTCAGCAACTAGTCAGCAACTTCGCCGACCAGAAGGTTGGCTGCGTAGCCGGCGAACTGATTCTGCACAAGGAATCCCACGACGGCACCTCCGCGGCTGTCAGCGGGGTTTATTGGCGCTATGAAAGGTGGATCAGGACGTGTGAGTCTATCTGCGGCTCCCCGGTCGGGGTCTATGGCGGCTTCTACGCGATTCGCCGCGAACTCGCCGTACCGCTGCCGGCCGGAATCATCCTGGATGACATGTTCCAGCCGCTTTCGATTATCCGCAAGGGCTATCGGTCAGTCATTGATGTGAACGCCTATGTCTACGACACCTGGCCAACGAGAATCGAAGAGGAGTTTCATCGCAAGGTTCGTACGCTGGCAGGAAACTTCCAGCTCTTCCGTCTTGCGCCGTGGACGCTGACCCCGCGGAATCCAGTCCTCTTTCAGCTTGTCTCGCACAAGGT
>JBAVYF010000420.1:0-5033 GCA_049698655.1 Occallatibacter sp.
GCCTGGCGTTTGCCGCCGCGCTGCGCTGGCGGGGACGCATGGGCGATGCCGTCATAGCGCACGCCGTCAGCAATCTCCTGCTGGCCGCCTGGGTGCTCGGATTCGGCGACTGGGCGCAGTGGTAAAGCCGGTAATCTTCCGCGCATTCTGCCTCACATAGCAAATTTGCTCCTTGCTCCCGCGGATTCGATCTCTATCCTTGTCCGTTGCCTCGGCGAATCGATGCGCCAGCAGTTAGATTGGAACCATGGGGCGTGCGCAAGCCAAGTGGAGGCAGGAACTAGGCGCGATGGTGGCGCTGGCGGTTCCCGTGGTGTTGAGCGAGCTAGGCTGGATGGCCCAGGGCATCGTGGACACCATCATGGTGGGCAGGCTGGGGCCGGCGGCCATCGGCGCGGTGGCCCTGGGCAATGCCGTCTACTACACGCCTGCGTTGTTCGGCATCGGCATACTGCTGGGTCTGGATACGCTGGTGGCGCAGGCTTATGGGCGCAAAGACCACGACGAGTGCCACCGCTGGCTGGCCCAGGGCGTCTGGCTGGCGTGCATCGCGACGCCGCCGCTGATGCTGCTGATTGCGCTGGCCAGCTTTGGCTTTTCCCCCTTCGGCATTACGCCGCAGGTGGCCGTGCCAGCCGCTGCTTACCTGCGCATTCTCAACTGGGGCACCCTGCCGCTGCTGCTCTACGCCGGCACGCGCCGCTACCTGCAAGGCGTAGGCGACGTGCGCGTCATTACCGTGACCTACGTCGGGGCCAACCTGATTAATTGGTTCGGCAATTGGGTGCTCATCTACGGAAAGCTGGGGTTTCCGGCACTGGGTGTGAACGGCTCGGCTATCTCCACGTTGATCGCGCGCATCTTCATGGCTGTCGCGCTGCTGGGTTTTGCCTGGCGTTACGAACGCAAGCGCGGCCATCCGCTCTTCCGCCACTGGGCCGGACCCAGCCTGGCCAGGCTGCGGGAGCTGGCGCGCCTGGGCGTTCCAGCGGCTGGGCAGATCGTGTTAGAAGTTGGCGCGTGGAACCTGGCTACGCTTTCAGCCGGATGGTTGACGCCGGTAGCGCTGGCCACCCACCAGATTGCCCTGAACTACGCCAGCGTCACCTACATGGTCCCGCTGGGCATCTCGGCGGCTGCCGCAGTCAGCGTTGGTCATGCCGTGGGCGCCGGAGACGGCGAGCGGGCGCGCCGCGCCGGTTGGCTTGCCCTGGGGCTGGGCACCGGATTCATGCTGCTGGCAGCGGTGGTCTTCCTTGTGGCTCCGGGGCCGCTGATCGCCCTCTACACCCGCGATCCGCAGGTGATGGCCGTCGGGCCCAGCTTGCTCGGCCTGGCGGCGGCCTTCCAGATCTTCGACGGCATTCAGACCGTCTCCACCGGCGCGCTGCGCGGACTGGGTGAGACACGGGTTCCCATGCTGGCCAACCTGGTGGGCTATTGGGTGCTGGGGTTGCCGTTGGGCCTCACTCTGTGCTTTGTGCTTCACTGGGGCATCTACGGCCTGTGGATCGGCCTCACGGTGGCCTTGATCGTCATCGCAGCTACGCTGCTTGCGCGCTGGCGCCGCGATTCGGCGCGCCTGGCGCTATTTTCTTGACATCAATAAAGTTGCTGCTACCCAGATTGATTCTGTTCCCATCTTTGACGGCGTAGTGTTCTCTTCAGCGGACGCTGAACATGAACACTATGGCCACGAGCTGAGACGCAGGCCTGCGCAAGTGACTATAATGAAAGCAGAGCGAAAGATAGATTCTTTCCCGAATTTATTGGAAGGGAATTTCCGCCAAATGGCGACAGGCACTCCTGCCCTGGGCGAACAACAGGGCGCATTGGACGCATGCAAGCGCGTCTCAAACGTATTCAGCATCAATGTAGCGACGGTGAACGGCTCCGGTTCGCAGTCCGCCAATAGCGTTCTGCTGAAGAGCATCTTTGGCATGGGGGTTCCCGTCAGCGGGAAGAATCTTTTCCCCTCCAACATTGCCGGACAGCCAACATGGTATCTGATCCGCGCCAGCAAGGACGGATATGTCGCGCGCAAGCGCGACTCCGAGATTCTGGTGGCGCTCAATCCGGAGACCGCGCAGGCAGATGTACTGGCTCTGCCAGCGGGCGGCGTGGCCATCTACGAGGAGAATTTCAAGCTCGATCAGACGCGCAGCGACGTGTTTTTCTATCCCGTGCCCTTCGATAAGATCACGGCCTCCATCTGCCCCGAGGCCAAGCTGCGCAAGCTGGTCAGGAACATGGTCTATGTGGGCGTCGTTGCCCAGTTGCTGGCCATCGATCTTGACGTGGTTGAGAGCAATTTGCGCCAGCAATTTTCCAAAAAGCAGAAGGCTTTCGACCTGAACTTCGGCGGAGTCAAGGCGGGCTTTGACTATGCCCAGGCGAATTTGACCAAGAGGGATCCGTTCATCATTGAGCGGATGAACAAAACCGCGGGCAAAATCATCATAGACGGCAATGCGGCCTGCGGCATGGGCGCGGTCTTTGCCGGCGTGACGGTGGTCGCCTGGTACCCGATTACGCCCTCCACCTCGGTGATCGAGTCCACAATGGGACTGCTCAAAAAGCTGCGGCTTACGCCCGAAGGTAAGGCAACATTTGCCGTGATCCAGGCGGAGGACGAGTTGGCCGCCATCGGCATGGTGCTGGGCGCGGGTTGGGCAGGCGCGCGCTCGATGACCGCAACCTCCGGCCCCGGCATGTCGCTGATGGGAGAGTTTTGCGGCCTGGGCTACTACGCCGAGATTCCCGGCGTGATTATCAACGTGCAGCGCACCGGGCCCTCGACAGGCATGCCCACGCGCACCCAGCAGGCCGATCTCCTCTCGGCGGCCTTTCTCTCGCACGGCGACACCAGGCATCCGATTCTGCTGCCCGGTACGGTCAAGGAGTGCTTCGAGCTGACCATGGCGGCCTTCGACCTGGCAGAGCGCATGCAGACCCCGGTCTTTGTCCTCACCGATACGGATTTGGGCATGAACAACTGGATGTCTGAGCCGTTCGATTATCCCGCCAAGCCGCTGGATCGCGGCAAGGT
The DNA here is from genome assembly GCA_049698655.1 of Occallatibacter sp. Classification (GTDB taxonomy): domain Bacteria; phylum Acidobacteriota; class Terriglobia; order Terriglobales; family Acidobacteriaceae; genus Telmatobacter. The sequence continues at coordinate 3,050 of JBAVYF010000420.1, forward strand.
GCTCACCGCCGAGGATTTGGAGCGGCTGGGCGGCTTTGCCCGCTACCGCGACGTGGACGGTGACGCCATCGGCTGGCGCACCCTGCCCGGTACGCGCCACCCCAAGGCTTCGTACTTCACCCGCGGCTCGGGACACACCGACGCAGCCAAATACACCGAGAACCCGGTGGAGTACCAGGCAGTGATGGACCGGCTGGCGCGCAAGTTCGAGACTATGCGTGAACTGGTTCCCGCCCCGGTGGTGGTCAGGAACGGAAGCTCGAAGATCGGTTTCCTGGCCTTCGGCTCCACCGACTGCGCCCTGCTCGAAAGCCTCGACCAGATCAAGCGGCGCTACGGCAAGGACGCGGATTATCTGCGTATCCGCGCCTTCCCCTTCGCCCACGCGATTCACGACTTTGTGGCCGCGCACGAGCGCATTTATGTGGTTGAGCAGAACCGCGATGCGCAGTTGGCCAGTTTGCTCAAGCTTGATCTTCCCGCCGGCCAGGTGACCAAACTGCGCAACATTCTCCACTACAACGGATTGCCGGTGGACGCCGAATTCATCACCGGACAGTTTGCGAATCAGGAGGGCCTCTAAATGGCAACCGCTGCTGCTCCAACTCCCAAAGTCAATCGCCTCGGCCTTCCCATTGTTGATTATCGCGGCGGCAAGAGCACGCTGTGCGCCGGCTGCGGCCACAACGCCATCTCCGAGCGCATCGTCGACGCCTTGTTCGAGATGGGCGTCGAGCCGGAACGCGTCATGAAGATGAGCGGCATCGGCTGTTCGTCCAAGAGCCCGGCCTACTTCCTGAGCCGCTCGCACAGCTTTAACGGCGTCCACGGGCGCATGCCCGCTATCTCCACCGGCGCCATCCTGGCTAACCACACCATGACGACGATTGGCGTCTCCGGCGACGGCGACACCGCCTCTATCGGCATGGGCCAGTTCGTTCACCTCATGCGCCGCAACCTGCCCATGATCTACATCGTCGAGGACAACGGCGTCTATGGACTCACCAAGGGCCAGTTCTCAGCCACCGCCGATCTCGGCTCAACGCTCAAAACCGGAGTGGTCAACGATCTGCCCGCCATCGACACCTGCGCTCTGGCCATCCAGTTGGGCGCAACCTTTGTGGGCCGCTCCTTCTCCGGAGACAAGAAGCAGTTGCTCTCCATGCTCAAGGCCGCCATCGCCCACAAGGGCACGGTGATGCTCGACGTCATCAGCCCCTGCGTCACCTTCAACGACCATGAAGGCTCCACCAAGAGTTACAAATTCATGCAGGACAAGGACTCGCCCATCAACGAGATCGGCTTTGTGCCCAGCTTTGAGGAGATTCACGTCGATTACGACTCGGGCGAGACGTACGACGTGCAGATGTACGACGGTTCCAGCATGCGCCTGCGCAAACTGCGCGAGGACTACAATCCCACCGACAAGGCCAACGCCGTGCGCACGCTGATGGAGTCGGCGGCGAACGACGAAATCCTCACCGGCGTCTTCTACATCAACACCACGCAGCCGACCTTCATCGACCTGATGAACCTGGTGGATCAGCCGCTGGGAACCCTACCCGAGTCGCTTACACGGCCGCCTAAGTCGGCCCTGGATGCCTTGATGGCCGACCACAAGTAGCCTGGGCCTTCCATCCGGCTCAACAGAAAAGCCCCGCAACTGCGGGGCTTTTCTATTATCGTTGTTTATCTCCGCTTGGATGCCTTCTCAGCGCCCTGCCGTGATCTTCACGCCCATCCCATTCAGCTTGGCTCGCGCCTGCGCAGCCTCGGGGGTTTGCGGATGGCGCTTGATGAGCAGGCGCAGCTCGGTGATGGCTGCTTGCTTCATGTTCATCTGCAGCAGCGCCAGCCCCTTGCGCAGTTGCGCGGAGGGAGCCTTGGCGTTGCCGGGAAAGCCTTCCAGCACTGCGTTGTAGGCCTTCACTGCGTCGGAGTAATTCTTCTGCCGATAGTCGATCTCGCCCTGGTAAAACTGGGC
>JBAVYF010000421.1:0-4340 GCA_049698655.1 Occallatibacter sp.
ACCAGGCCGGTGCGGTTTGAAACTGTTTCCCCAACCCCGCTCTCCTCCAAAAGGCTGCACCGCGCAGCGGTTCGGCGGTCCTGCCAGACGATGGCCGGATAAACCGGCTTGCCCGTCGCGCGCTCCCACACAATCACCGTCTCGCGCTGGTTGGTGATGCCGATTGCGGCCACGTCGCGGGGCCGCGCGCCCACCTTGCCCAGCGCCTCCACCGCGCAACTCAGCTGACTGGTCAGAATCTCCATCGCGTCGTGTTCTACCCAGCCGGCCTGCGGGAAGAACTGCTCGAACTCATGCTGCGCCACGGCGGCAATCGTGCCCGCCTCGTCAAAAAGAATCGCGCGGGAACTGGTCGTTCCCTGGTCCAGTGCAAGGATGTAAGCCATTGTTTGCTGTCCGCCTTCGGAACCTAGTCAAACACGCGGGGCGGGGCGCGGGCAAGATGGCCAATAACCCGTCGGCAATTGGGCCCTCAGTCGGTTTCGGCTTATCCAGCTTGCCAGGCAATGAGTAAACCGGGGCGACAGATGGTGATAGAATTGCGTAGGATTAAATCCTATCCGATTGGAGGCGGAGCCATGCGCACCACACAGCAGTTAAGCATCACCCTTCCCCACGAGATGGCCGAGATGGTCCGCACCAGAGTAGAGTCCGGCGAATATGCTTCGGAGAGCGAGGTCATTCGCGACGGACTGCGCGCCCTTGAAATGCACGATCGCGCCCTCGAGGCCTGGTTGAGAGAAGATGTAGCATCGGCGTACGACGCAATGAAGGCGGACCCGTCGAGGGCTGTCTCGACAGCTCAGGTACGCGCCTCTCTGGCCGCTGCTCACAAGTCCTCGCTCAGGGCTGGATAATGTACATCGTCGTGTACGCCCCGGAAGCAGAGGCGCAACTGGCGGCACTCTATTTCCAAATTTCCGCGGCAGCATCCCCAGAGATTACAGCCAACTATACCGGCGCTATCGCGAAGCAATGCGAAAGCCTGAAGACCTTTCCCATGCGGGGCGCGCGGCGAAATGATATTCGCCTCGGCCTCCGTGTTTTCGGCTTTCGGCGGCGCGTCAGTATCGCTTTCGAGGTGACAGACAATGTTGTGACCGTTCTCGGCATCTTCTACGGAGGACAAAACTTCGAGACGGCGTTCGACGAATCGCAGCACCAATAGCCGGGCTTCCCTTTTCTTCTGCTTCTTTCTCCGGGAAAAGTGGGAGCCCCAAGCCACAATCATCCCTACGCTCTGCTCCGCTGCTACCTCGATTCAAATTTTTGAACAAAAGGGCACCCTGGAACGATTTCATTCGCGTTCAAAGAGCAGATTATGTATTCTGAAGAGGATGCCTCGTACGTTTGCGGCGAATCCAACGGAGGGAATTCGAATGGCAGATACAACAAAGAAGGCGAAGACAACCACTAAACCACGCGCAACAGCAACTAAAACAGCAACAAAAAAAACGAAAGCTGTTATAAGCTCGAAGCCGACTCGCGAAGAGATCGAGCGCCTGGCAAAGACTTATTGGGAGGCGCGCGGTTGCGTGGATGGATACGCGGAGCTGGACTGGTTGCGAGCGGAAAAGGAACTGCTCAAAACGGCTTCTCTCAACACGGTTTCCTAACATAGGAAGTTCCGGCCTGGACAATTCTCTCGCGGACTCTGCGGTCGATGGCGGTGTGGACGCGTCCTGCTCAAAGGCAAGTCAGCTATTCCAACCACCCTTATCCGAACCGAATGGGATTAGGCTGCAGGCGGGCTCCCCATCCTTTTCGCCGGCCTTTCAAGAAAAATCCGGCGAAAAGGCGGGAACCTGAATTTTCGCTTCAGTTCTTCGCTCGCTGCGCCACGAGCATGGACTCAAGAATCTGATCCGATACTTCTTTTACAGCCGATGGCGAGTGCGCCAGGAACAGCGTGTTGGTCTTGTCGCTCTCGCCAATCGACTTCAGCGTGTCGAAGTACTGCGTGACCAGCACTAACTGCATGACATCTCTCGAAGACGCCCCATCCACCACCTTTTGGAACTGTTCGATTGAGGTCTGCAACCCCTCGATGATCGCTTTGCGTTGATTGGCGATGCCCTGGCCCTGCAGCGCCTTGCTCTCCGCCTCGGCCTCGGCCTTCTTGACCACCAGAATCTTCTCGGCCTCGCCCCTGGCATTCGCGGCCACCTGTTCGCGCTGCGCGGCGTTGATGTCGTTCATGGCCGACTTCACCTTTTGATCAGGAACGATATCGGTCACCAGCACATTCACAATTTCGAAGCCGAAGGTGGCCATGTCCGCATCAAGCTCCTGCTTGACCGCAGCGGCAATCGACGATTGCGAGGCAAAGACCTCGTCCAGCGTCATCCCCGGCACGTGGCCCAGAATCACCTGCTCCACATAGGACTGAATCTGCGCAGTTGGATCGGACAACTTGTAATAGGCGTCAAAGACTTTTTCCGGGCGTACGCGATTTTGCACGGAAATCGGAATGGTGACGAAGACGTTGTCCTTGGTCTTGGTCTCCATCGTCAGCGAAATCTGGTTGACGCGCAGGCTCACCATACCGGCTACGGAATCGAAGTACGGAACCTTCCAGTTCAATCCAGGATCGGCGACCCGAAGAAACTTGCCGAAGCGCGTGATGACGGCCACCTGAGCCGTGTTCACGGTGAAAAAGCTGCCCAGAATCAGGGTGAGAACGATGAGAGCCAATGCCCCCAGCGGAATCAGGTAGATGACGTCCATTCGGTTCCTCCGCTGCCTCATTTAGAGGCAACGGAGAATTATACAGGAGAGCGATAAATGTGCAGTGACGCGCGTAAACAAGTGCAATCCAGAGACAATTGGCGGCTCGCATTACTCCGGGAGCTGCTCAAACTGTCTCAGGCATGCAACATTCGGATAGTTACTGTATTTCCCCGACATAGACCCCGAATGGACCGAGCTGGATTTGTCCGAGCGAGCTGGGATCGGCCGCGCCGGGAGTTTTCAACAGGGTTTTCACTTTGCCGCTGAAGCCGGGAACGCTGAGGCTCACCGTTTGCGGCTCGGCGGTGAAATTCGCTGAGACCACCACCAGAGGCGCGCCCGGCGCCGTCCGCAGCCAGCTCAGGACTTTGGTGTTACTCGCATCCAGCATCGAATTATCGCCGCGCGCAAAGGCCAGGTTCGTCTTCTTAAGACGGATGACGCTCCGGTACCACGCAAGCAGCGAGTTGGGATCGGCGGTCTCAGCCTCAACATTAATGGTGGCGGCGCTGGGCGGAACAGGCAGCCAGGGCGTCGCCCCAGCTCTGGTGAATCCCGCATTTGCACTCGCATCCCATTGCATCGGCGTACGCTCCCCGTCGCGGCCTTTTTCCTTCGGCCAACCGGTCACGCCCATCGGATCCTTCACGTCTTCCTTGCGTGCCGGCGGGGTTGTCTTCATGCCGATTTCGTCGCCGTAATAGAACAGCGCCGCTCCACGGCTCAAAAACAGCACCGTCGAAAGCACGCGCTGGATATCGGTGTCGTGAACGCCGTCGCCGTAGCGCGCGTCCAGGCGCGGGTTATCGTGGTTGTCAAAGACCAGTAGCGGCACATGGCCGCCCAGCAAGGTCTCCGCTTCGGTCAATTTCGCGCGGAACTGAGCCGCATCCAGTTTGTTGATAAAACCCACCTGCGTGTCCATGGGCAGTTCGAACTCCGGCTTGTCCGGCAGCCCGTACATTTTGGCCAGTCCTACAATGCTGGGCACATAAGTCTCTCCGATCAGTACACGCATGCCCGGAAATTTGTCGGAGTTGAAGGCGTCCGCCGCCGCGCGCATCTCCTGCATCACAGGATGCAAGCCGGGCAGGAATTCGGTCTTTGAACCATCCAGTTCCGGTTCGCCGAAGGCATTGATCAGCGGCTTGCCGTCCTTATCTTTGACCACGCCCTCGTCGGCCAGATCGGGATCCTCAAATAAGGTGGTAATCGCATCGAACCGGAAGCCGCCCACGCCGCGCTGCAACCAAAATCCGATAATGTCCTTGAAGGCCTCATGCACCTTGGGGTTGTACCAATTCAGGTCCGGCTGCTGAATATAGAACTTGTGATAGTAGTACTGGCGCGTCGTTTCGTCCCATTGCCACGCCGAGTGGCCAAACTCCGACTGCCAGTTATTGGGCGGCGCGCCCTTGTCGGTGGCCGTCTCGCCTTTGCCGTCGTGCCACATATACCAGTCGCGGTAAGGATTCGAACGCGACGACCGCGACTCGAGGAACCACTTGTGCTGGTCCGAGGTGTGGTTCATCACCATATCCATAATGATGCGGATATGGCGCTTGTTTGCCTCGGCCACCAGGCGGTCGAAGTCGGCCATGGTGCCGTAC
>JBAVYF010000422.1:0-2684 GCA_049698655.1 Occallatibacter sp.
GCTGTGACCACCGCCATTTCGCAAACACGGGAATGGAGCGCGGCCCTGAAAATAGCAGACCAAGACGGCCAACCTGTCGAGGGAGCCAGTGTCAGCATCTTCCACGACGCCCCCCTAATTCAACCGAGTCCTGGAAGATCACAGGTTTTACCGACATTCACGGCGCATTCGCTATTGCGTAAGCGTCACGCCAAGCACCACTTACATTTAAGGTCATAGCCGTCGTAATATTTCCGTGTATGGAAACTACGACAAGCATTGCTTTGGCCTCCGATTCTGCGCCGGAGGCCGTTCTGATGAAGACCGACTGCCTGGGCCGGGTGAAGCACACCGCCGAACAGCGGGAGAAGATTCTCGATGAGTTTGAGCGCGGCGGTTTGAGCGGCGCCAGCTATGCGGCGCTGGTCGGGGTGAAGTATCAGACCTTCGCCACTTGGGCGCAGGCTCGCAAACGGGGACGCCCCACCTACCCCAAGAGGAGGCCCCGCGCCCAAAACGGCCAGGTTAAATGGTTGGAGGCAGTGGTGCCGCCGCCCGCGTCAGTCGGCAGCACAGGGCTGCTCCTGCACCTGCCTGGCGGCGTTCGGGTGGAACTTGCCAGCCATGAACAAGTCGCTCTGGCGGCGGCCCTGGTCCGCGCCCTGGACAAGCCATGCTGAGCTTCTCGGGCAGTCTCAAGGTCTTCGTGGCGGTTGAGCCGTGCGACATGCGCAAAGGCTTCAACGGCCTGCACGCCCTGGCCAGCGAGCGGCTGGGCGAGGACCCGCGCCAGGGCGCCTTGTTCGTGTTCACCAACCGCCGCCACAACCGCCTTAAGATCCTTTACTTCGACGGCACCGGTTTGTGGGTGATGACCAAGCGGCTGGAGCAGGGCACTTTCTCCTGGCCCAAAACGATCGAGCCCGGAAGCACAAAACTGTCCCTTCGTCCCGAGGCCCTGGCTATGCTCACCGATGGAGTGGACCTCAAAGGGGCCAAGCTGCGCCCGTGGTACGAGCGGGAAAACTGAGGCAAAAACACCCGCAAAAAAATCATTTCAAAACTCAAACTATTTTTGAACACCGCCCGGCTGAGTTGCGTCTGACCTTGCAACTTTCGATGAACCAGCGCGAAGCAGAACTAACCAAGCAACTGGAGCAAGCGCTCCAGTTGATCGCTTTGCTGCGCAACCAGAACACCCTCCTCCAGCAGGAGAACAAGCTGCTCCGGGAGAAGATCCATATTCTGGTTCGAAAAATATTCGGCTCCAGCAGTGAGAAGATGGACGCGGCGCAGCTCCAACTCCTGCTGGCGGGCGCCGAGCTGGCTGAAGCGGGTGTTGAACCGAAGGCACAAGCCCCGCAGCCCAAAGCGCAGACCCCGGCTCCGCGCCAGCCCAAGACGCCGCGCCTGCCTGAGAACCTGCCGGTAGTGGAGCAAGTCGTGGACCCGGAGCCGGTCAAAGCGGCCCCGGAGCAATGGCGCCAGATTGGCCAGGAGATCAGCGAGCAGCTTGATTTCGAGCCGGCCCGCTACTTTCGCCGCCGGCTGGTGCGCCGGACCTATGTGCCCAAGGCTCCCCAAGCCGACACGGAGAACGTTCCGGTGACGGCGCCGCTGCCCCCGACGCTGCAAGAGCGCTGCCTCGCCACCCCCGGGCTGCTGGCCAATGTGATTGTTCAGAAGTATTGCGACCACCTGCCGCTGTATCGGCAGGAGCAGATTTTGGCCCGCCGCCATGGCATCAACCTGCCGCGCCAAACGTTGGCCCGGTGGGTGGAGTTGGCTGCCGATTGGCTCAGGCCGCTGCACCGGCAAATCAAAACGGGAGTGATGGCCGGCGGCTATGTGCAAGTGGATGAAACCCCGATCAGCTACCTGGAGCCTGGAGCCGGGCGCGCCTTGAAGGGATATCTTTGGACGGGGAGCCGCCCTGGCGGGGACGTATTTTTCGACTGGCACACCAGCCGTGGAGGCGGCTGCCTGGACACCGTCGTGCCTGTGGATTTCAAGGGCACGGTGCAGTGCGACGGGTATGCGGCCTATGATCGGCTGGCGGCGCGTCCGGGCAACGCCGTCAAGCTGGCCAACTGCTGGGCGCACGTGCGGCGCAAGTTTCACGAAGCCGTTGAAGGCTCGCCGAGAACGGCCGGGTGGTTCATGAAACAAATTCAGCATTTGTACCGGATTGAGTCCCGACTGCGGGGATCCAAGGCCGGGCCGGCGCTGCGCCAGGCCGTTCGTGCCAGCCAAAGCAGACCGATTGTGGAACGGATAAAGAAAGCCTGCGCGGCGCTGCTGCAAAGCCGGCGATTCCTACCCAAGAGCGGGATCAGCCAAGCCATGGCGTACGCCAAGAATCTCATGCCCGGCCTGGAAGTCTATCTGGAAGACGGCCGGGTCGAAATCGACAACAACCTGGTCGAAAACGCGATCCGCCCCACGGCCCTTGGCAAGAAGAACTGGCTTTTTATTGGCGAGGCCGACGCCGGAGACCGCGGCGCCATTCTCTATACGGTTATCGAGAGTTGCCGGCGCCGGGGCGTGGAACCGTTTGCCTACCTCAAGGACGTTCTGACGCGCCTGCCGCAGATGACCAACAAACAGGTGCCGGAACTGCTGCCAGCCGTCTGGGGCAAACCTGCCGAAGAATCTCTCCGCAAGGCTTCATAGTTGTCAGAGCAATACGCCTCTGACTCCTACAC
>JBAVYF010000423.1:0-5150 GCA_049698655.1 Occallatibacter sp.
AGCACGCTCAGGCCGTGCGGGCCAACATTGTTTACGGCACGAAACGCCGCCTCGTCGGTCAAATCGTCGCCCAGATATGCAACCGGAGCGCCTGGATCGGCCTCTCGCAGGATCACCTCAACAGCACCGCCCTTGTCACGACCCACCCTCAGCTCCACCCCTGCCTCAAACTCCAGCAGGGCCAGCCCATCCGTCCCCGCCAGTGGCTCCAAGAGCTCACGCGCACGCTGCTCGATGAGTCTTGCCTTGCGCGGAGAAGCTCCCCGCCAGTGCATCACCACGCCGTTAGCTTTGTCCTCGAAGAGTCCGCCCAGGCTGTCGCGCTTGAGGATCGCGCGCAGCTCGTCCAGCTTCTTGCGGGCCGCGAAAGGCATCTGTTCCAACTCCCGGCGGCCATCGGGGAAGACGCGCTCTGCTCCGTGCAGGCCCCAAATCTCGAGTGGCGGGTCAATCCCGAGCAATGGCGCAAGCTCGTGCGAAGAACGACCGGTGATTACGACGATGCGCGTCAGCCCCTGCCGCTGGATGCGGGCCAGAAGCTCCCGCACACCTGACCAGGGCAGCGCCCGAAAGCGATCCACACGAAACGGCGCCAGCGTGCCGTCGTAATCCAGCAGCAGAAACGGAGTTGACCCGCCCGCAAAGGCGCGAAAAAACGCTTTCAGCTTTTTTGCCGCCTCGGCCGTCACCGGATGCTCGCTTTCTACGCCAGTTTACGATGCACCACTTCTGCTGGCGAAACAGACGCCGGCAGGGCGTGGATCATATCGGTTGCCCCCGCGCTCTCCATGCGCAAATCGCGCAGGTCGCCCAGTATAATGGCCGCCCAGCGATAGATGTTGTGGTCCATCACATGTTGGCGCATCCGCCGCATCCTCTTGCGCCGCTCGCCGCGGTCCATCTCCAGGCCCTGATGGATGGCCTCGGCTACTCCTTCAATGTCATAGGGATTTACAATCAGCGCATCTCCCAGTTCGGTGGCCGCACCGGCGAACTTGCTCAACACCAGCACGCCGTCCTCGTCGTCGCGCGCGGCCACATACTCCTTGGCCACCAGATTCATCCCATCGTGAAGCGAAGTCACCAGGCACACCTCCGCCGCGCGATACCAGAGATCCACTTCCGCGTGGCTGCACTGCCGCTCGATCAGCAGGACGGGCTTCCAGAAGCTCGTCTGGTAACGCTGATTGATGCGTTCCACGGTTTCCTTCACCTTGCGGTTCAGATCGATATAGCTGGCAATCCGCGTGCGACTCGGCGCGGCAATCTGCACCATGGTCAGCCGCTCAAGGTACCAGGGATGCTCCTTGAGCAGGTGCTCGACCGCCACCAGCCGCTCCACGATTCCCTTGGTGTAATCCATGCGGTCCACGCCGACGATTAATGTTTCACAGCGCAGGCCGAACGCTTCCAGCAGTTTCTCGCGCGAGGATTCCGGTGTCCTCCGTTCCTGCTTGCTGCCGTCCAGGGCCACGCTCACCGGATAGGGGCGTACAGCGCTGGTGTGCTCATGCCGGCGGACGGTCATGTGTTCGCGGTCGGTGCGCGACTCCAGCACACGGTCTACGGTGGAAAGAAAGTTATTGCAGTGCAAGGGAATGTGAAATCCGATCAGGTCCGCGCCCAGCAACCCGTCCAGAAGCTCCGCCTGCCACGGGCAGATGCCGAATGCCTCTGGGTTGGGCCAGGGGATGTGCCAGAAGATGGCCACACGCGCGTCCGGGCGCGCCGCCTTGATGAGCCGGGGCGCCAGCGCTAAGTGGTAATCCTGCACAAAGACAATGGGGTTGACGCTGCCCTTCATCTCCTCCAGCAGCGCGTCGGCAAACTTCTCATTGACACGCTGGTAGCACTCCCAGTCCGAAGCGCGAAAGATGGGACGGGTGTGCGCAATATGACAGAGCGGCCACAGCCCCTCGTTGGCAAAGCCGTCGTAGTAGCCGGCCTCCTCCTCGCTCGATAGCCACACCCGGCGCAGGCTGTAGCGGGGATCGCCGGGCGGCACGCGCAGCCGGTCGAACTCGTCCACGTTGAGGGCATCCTCGCTGCCGCTGCCGTGCGCCACCCACACGCCGTCACAAGCCCGCAGCACCGGCTCAATCGCCGTCACCAGCCCGCTGGGAGGAACCACGCACACCGTCTCCCGCCCCTGGCGCACATGTATATAAGGCTCGCGGTTCGACAAGACAAAGATGCGGCTGGAGCCAAAACGCTCCCGCACATGCACAGCCAGCCGCTCGGCGGTCCACTGGTGCTCGCCTGCGTCGCGCAGCCGGGCTTCGGTTTCAGCGGCGGCGCGCGCCTCCATCAGGCTCTCGGCCATCGTCTCCACCTCGCGGACCAGCGGGGTAAAGAGACTGCACTCCGCCATATTCTCGTCGGCAGGATCGGCAACGTGACCCATGCGCAACCGCCGCAGCCGATCCGCCACACGCATCATGGGCCGCATCAGGAACCAGCGGACCATCAGCAGCGTTACGCCTACGATCAGCAGCACGAAAGCGGCTATCCGCCAGAAGCTGTGCCGCCATACATCCATGCTCTCGGTGCGAATGGATCGAGCATCCTCCAGAATCACCAGCGCTCCGGCCATGCGCCCATTGTCATACAGCGGAATCGCCTCCTCCAGCCACTGCTGATCGTCATTGTTCCCAAAGACAGCCGAATCGACACCCTGGATGGCCTTGTCCAAAGGGCCGCGCGGCAGCTCTCCGAAGACCCCGGCGGGACCCGCTTCGGCCACCAATCCTCCCTGCGTGTCATAGACGGCCAGGCCAAGCGCCTCGTCCCGCGAGCGCAGTCGCGCCGCCTCTGCCGCAATCTCCGCGGTTTGGCCTCCGGCCACCACCTTCTCCATCTCCGATTGCAGGTACGTGCTCCGCCTGGCGGCTCTGAGCTTCAGTTCCTGCCGCAGAACGTGCTTGTGGGCGAGCACCTCAAAATAGGTCGAGGCAACCGAGACCAGCGTGATTCCCAGGACCAGCGCAAGGATCAACCGCAGGCGAAAGAATTGCATGTCACCCCTCCCTATTCTCTTGTAAACAAACTGCCCCTTGTTTCCCTGTGCAATATGGAACAGTCATTTTTCTATGGACACAATTCAGCTTGTTCATGGCTGCGGCATCTGAAAGGCCAGATGCTGACTTATTGTAAACACGGCAAATATCCTCTCCAAGCGGCATTCGGACCATAGATTTTCTGCACACAGCCGGGTAATTTTTGCCTGGTAGCCGAGTTCCCGGCGCAGCGCCTTTCGTCCTCCCATTGATGCCTGAGTTCTTCGTGCAGCCGGAGATCATCGGCGCCGGTTGGTGAACACCTTCGTGTCCCACGCCGGATCGTCCATCTCCAGGCCGGCAAACCGCGAAACAGCAAGTCGTAATCCAAATGCTACATCAACTGCAGTTGCAAAGTTCTCAGAAATGCCGGATGGAATCGCCGGAGCCTGTGGTTGGGGTGGTCGGGGGGGCGATGCTGTGTTCGCTGGAGTGTTCGGCGTGACTTTCAAGCGAGCGGCTGACAAGGTCGCGGGAGCCAAGGCCCACGGCGAGAGCGAGCGTGAGGACGATGCCGCCGAAGAGGATGCCAAAGGCCAGCTCAACGACGTTGCCGCCGATCTGGAGGTGGCCCAGGACCATGGCGGCGGTAAGGACGAGCACCAGCCACTTGATGCCGAGCGACAGGAATCGCGCGTATTGGAGCTGCGCATTGACGGCTCCGATGAGGACCGAACGTGCCAGGAAACGCGCGATGAGAGTGCCGGCGATGAGCAGGAATGCGGCGCCCACGACACGGGTAAGGTAGGGCAGCAGCGAGCTTTGCAGCGTTGCAGCCGTTGCGTAAGAGGCGTCGAAAGCCGAGACGCCGATGATAAGTCCGAGCAGGACGCAGGCCCAGAAGGAGGCCCGGGCGATCAGCGCGGCGGGGGAAGTCGATGGCGCCCAGTCGACGTTGCCGCGACTGCGGGCGAGGTGATCATCAAACCTGGCCACGGCAAGTCCACGCCGCAGCAGCGTGGAAAGAGCCATGCCGATCAGGGTAAATACAGCCAGGGCAACAATGAAGGCCAGGATACCGGGCAGGATGGCGATGAGCAGCGAGAGGACGCGGTAGAGCGACTGATGGAGCGCGTCGGACATATGCTGCCAGACAGAGGTGTTGTCGCCATACAAGACCTGCGAAGTCTGGTTTGAAACTGGCTGGAGCATCGTGGCAAGAATGGTTTGCATAGGACTCACTCCTTGAATCGACTCTCTTGCTTCGTACCGGAAACGGGTTTGATTCGGGGGGCACTCATGGATTGAACCTGTCTGGCCATCGCCAGCGCGAGACCAAGTAGGTTTTGTCGGCCTCGAAGGCGGCAGCGACGGCTTCGATATGACGCTCTGGGTTAGCGCCGGAGGCGGTGACGTTGATGTGGCTTGCGACCCATGCGAGGTAAAGCGGGATCAGCGCGCCGAGGAGATGCCCGCGGTTGATTGTGCGCAGCCGGTAGGCGAGGAGAAAGTCGAAGACAATGCGTGCCCAGAGGCTCTCGGGCATGTGGAATGCCGCGGCGTCGGTTGCGGAGAGTCGCTTGAGCCCGAGCAGCGAGTTCGGCGGCAGGACGAGCGACCAGATTTCATGGAGGTTGGTGTAGGCGAGCCGAAAAGCCTGGAGCATAGGGGCAATCTCCGCGGCCGCATCGATGGAGGGCGCCTGCGGCATGGGCATGGGATTACCCGCGGGCGGCAACTGGCGGGACCTCTGCCAGAATGCTGCCTTGGCGTCGATATCGGCAAACAAAGCCCCGGTGACCAGGGGAAGGATGGTGTTGAGGTCCGGCATAGTGGGTGGGGGTTGGACGCGCGGGCCAACGTCGAACTGGTCGATGGTGAACCCGGCTACTGTGGCCTCGTTGACCGGCCAAAGAGGCGCGTCGCCCTGGTTGGGCGTGGTGAAACGGTGGGCGGCGACGGCGAGGCGTTCGGCCATGCGAAGCGAAAGGCCTAGATCGACGGCCAAGGGAAACCGCACACGGGAGGCGAAGAGTGCGCGGGTAAGCGGATAGAGGATGGCGGAGTTGACCAGGCCGGCGAGCGGCGGCAGATCGTAGCAGGGGACTGCGAGGTCGGTGGGGGTGGTGAGAACGGCGTTGGCGAGGTCGCGGA
>JBAVYF010000424.1:0-2262 GCA_049698655.1 Occallatibacter sp.
CCCACCTTGTCTTTCTGCTTCACCTGGATAGGATACCATTCATCCATGAAGGCGAGTTCGGACTTTTCGGTCTTTGCGGGCATCGCGGTGACGGGGTAGATTCTGCCGTCAATGCCCTTGTCGCCAACCTGCGCCTTGTTGGGAATGCCGCCCAGTGCGATAACGGCCCAGTTCTCGAACTCGAAGGGCGGAATCTTGCGGAGTTGGTCTTCAGTCCAGGGAAGATCACGAACGACAAAACCCCTGCCGATACGCCACAGGTTTTCATCTTCCTTGATCTTGCACACGTCGCGCAGGCGCTTCGCCATAACACGGCAGGCTGTAGGGGAGATGTCAATCCCGATCCACTGCCGGCCAAGCGTTTCCGCTGCAACTAGCGCAGTCCCGCAGCCGCAGAAGGCATCGAGGACGATGTCGTTCGCGTTGCTACTGGCCTTGACGATGCGTTCAAGGAGAGCGATAGGCTTTTGCGTCGGGTAGCCGAGCCTCTCGGAAGCATTTGAGCTGATGGGCGGTACATCAATCCAGATGTTCTGCAATCGTTCGCCAGCGCTTTCGTCGGCGTACATCTTGAGTCGCAGTGCTCCTGTCGGCTTCGTTGGAAAATGCAGCCTTCCCTCACGGTCATATTTTTGCATTCGCTCAAGATTGCAGGACCAGCCATTCGGGTGAGGATGATACACAATCCCGTTACTGGCCGTATAAGGATAATGGAGATTGGGCCGCATTCCCGGATTGCGGAGCGTCACAGATTGCCAGCGCCTGCCATCGTTGTTGGTGAAAGGGTACTTTTCTGCGATCTCTTCTGACGTGAGGCTGTCGTATGGCTGGTTCCAAGTGTACTTCTCTCCCGGCGTGAAGAAGAAAATGCTGTCTGCGATGTTGCCGAAATTCCGTCCGACATTACCATGTGCAAAGGTGCGCTTCCAAACGATCTCGCACCGAAAGTTGTTCTCCCCGAAAACCTGATCCAGCATGACCTTAACGTAATGGCTGGCATGCCAGTCGCAATGATAGTAGAAGCTCCCGGTCGGTTTCAGGACTCGCAATAATTGCTCGCAACGCGGGCGCATGAACTCGATGTACGCCTGGGTTGAAGCATGGCGGTCCTCGAAAGACCGCTTCTCTTTCGTCTCGCCCCAAAAGACCTCGTAATTCCGATTGCTGTTGAACGGCGGATCTATGTAAATCAGGTCAACGCAATGGTCGGCCAGCTTCTTCAACTGCTCCAGGTTGTCGCCGCAGTAGATTACGCGCGTATCAACCAGCCCGGAAGGTTTGCCGGAGTGAGGCTTGTACTCCTGCGCGTCCTCTCTAATCTTCTTTGCCATCGTTCATGCCCGTTTCAGTACGCTTGCCGGTACAGTTCCACGATCTCCTCAGCCGTCGCCACGCGCGGATTGTTCGCGGGGCTGCGTTTACAAGGCGTCAGTGAATTCACCAACCTCAATCTTCGCCTGACGCAGGATACCCCGAAGGGTTCCGATCTTGAGTTCACGATGCATCGGCACCGCGCAGCCGGTCTTGCCCTCCGATGTCTCGCGAACCATCACAACGTGACTGCCGCGTTGGCGCGCTTGCCGAAAGCCCAGTCTTTCAAGCGCCTGGACGGTCTCGCGGCCGGAGACCTTTCGCAACTCAGGCATGGGACGAAACCTCGAAGACCGTCAAAATCGGCTTCTCGGTTTCAGCCAGAGGAAACTCTTCCAGATAGAGTTCCGTAGCCGCTTTGAGGTTCTCGATGGCTGCCTCGACCGTCTCGCCCTGACTTACCGTGCCCACCTCAGGGCACTCGGCCACGTACATGTCTTCTTCCCGGTGAATCACTGCTGTCAGTGTACGCACATTCATCTGTCCGACCTCCCTGAAGCCGCCGCATCTACAACATACCAAGACGCCCACGATCCGACAAGGGGAAACTGGCGCTGCTTTGAACCGTCCTGCTCCCGAACGAATCTTTGGCCATCAGAGCATGAAGGCATTCAGTCTTGAGGAGAAGTTTGGCGCCACGGTGATCTCACGACATTACGCCCCGAATTGGGCAGATCGCAAACCGCTGCGTCCGCCCGCTTACCGGCCGCCGATCAATACGCTTGGCGATAGAGTTCCACGATCTCCTCAGCCGTGGGCACGCGCGGGTTGTTCGCGGGGCTGCCGCTGGCCAGGGCATCGGCGGCCATCTTGGGCAGGGCCTTCTCCAGGGCGTCGCGCGGGATGTTGCAGTCGCGCAGGCGGGGGACTTGGAGGTCCGCGTTGAGCTTC
>JBAVYF010000425.1:0-4075 GCA_049698655.1 Occallatibacter sp.
CAGTTGACCACTCCAGACGCCGCTCCTTCCCGGCTTTCTTGCTCTTCTCATCCATCGCTACAATTTGCGCTGCAAGTTCATCTTCTTCCTTGCGCAAGTGCTTCAGCCGACGTTCTCCCTCGTAGATCACGCCATTGAGCCGGTTGATCGTATCGTTGCACGCCGTGATTTGCTTGCCAATGCGCTGACTTTCCTCATGAGGTTTTGTGGGATCCCACAACTCTTGCGAGAGTCCACAGCCTTCTCCCAATGCTTGATCAATAGTAACGATGCATACTGGGCATACTGGACCGAGAAGCGCTTTGATTTCCTTCGCGTCCACGGTGGAACGTTCTCCGCGAAGCTCCCTCACTTGCTGACTTCTCAGTTCTCGTTCTGCGCTGTGCCTCTTAACTTCGTCTTTGATTACAGCTTGTTCTGCTAAAACGCGGTCTCGCTCCTCGCGCAAGGACGCCATTGCCGTGTCGTCTCCAGAGGGAGGTTCTTTTTCGCATTCCTGGAAGTTGCTTTCTGCCGCATTACGAAGCAACGCAAGTCCAAGATCATCGCCAATCATCTGTTCACGATCAACACCAAGATCGCGAATCAGGTCTGCCGAGATTTGCTTGCTTTGCCTCTGGAGATAGGCCAGTTCTCTTTCACTGGTACGCTTCGCCTCGGCAAACCCTTCCCGTTGGGCTTTGACATCCATCTCTTCCTGACGAATAAATCGAAGGAATGCCCGTACCACAATCAGAAGTTGATCCTTGGTGGGATTGATCGCAATGGACCCGGAGTCAGCACGCCGATGACGCCAGTCGAGGATATGATCAAATCGGCACTCCTGGTCTCTTGTAAGCCAGGCAAGTGCGAACAGCCACGGAGCATTCTGATGTTCTACAGGCAGATACTTTTCAATTCCATCTGAAAAAAGAGCAGCTACCAGAGCATCAAGAAAGGGCTGGATGCCCTCTCCCGGATCTTTTACAGGAGAGATGGATTCCAGAGAAACACCTTCCCTCGCGAAGTGCTTCCGGGTCATTCCAATCGGCCGAATCACCGCCCATGGCTTCCCCGCAACGATCACTTCTGCGCCTACAAGGCCAGCGGGCAGTTGCTGTGCAATACTCCGCCGCTGATCATCATTCGAAAAGCTGTCTTCACCCAGGCAGTAGCGCAGCAACCGGCAGAACAGCGTCTTTCCGGCTCCATGACCGCTACCAGCATCCTGGCCAAGGGCCGCTTGGTCAGCGCCTGGATCAGGCGACCAGATGATATTCAGGCCACGACGAAGAGGAACTTCGCGTAGGATCTCGCCGGGCCTCTCCCAAATGACGAGCCTGCTCACCCACACGAGCGGTTCGCGCCGGGTGTCATCAGGTGTTATCACAACCTCTGGATCAGGAAACAGCTCTCCTTGCAGTGCCATCTTCCACGCTCCGAATGAAGGCAAGTACTTTTCGTTCCGCTACTACAGGTTCAATCGCAGACAAGAGTTGAACGGCGACTGCGGCGCGTCCCCGAATCCAGTCTTGCTCTGGAAGCAATTGGAGTTTGGAGCTTGCCGACCATTTTCCATTGGAATCAACCACAATGGCGCCAGATCCTTTGAGCTGTCTAACTGCATCCGCCCAGGGAAGGTCTGGCGTCCCTTGTTGAAACTGAGAAATCTGAATCACGTTGCTTGGGAGTGGCCGTGCATCTTGACCTACTACGCGCACCCATTCGACTGCTTGAGCTTCATCCAAGAATGCGGCGGCTGTTGCCGGACGGCGAACGAGATTTGCAGCAACGCGCACTCTCTCGGAATCAATAGCTCCACCAATGAGACGCATGACTTCGATGAGAGTAAAAAGTGCAACATTGTTCGGAGATACTCCCAAAGGAGTTTCCCATGCTGCATTTGCGACGGCACTCAATTCTTCCAGTGGATTTGGAAGATTTTGGGCTTGTTGCGGCATTTCGACTGGCCACGGATGAGCGACGGCAACATCATTTTTCTCCAGAACAGACAACATAGACGGGGCTGTCAAGATAGCTATTGGATCGCGGAGGGGCAATGAGTTGTCAATCATCGTCCGTTCCTCCTCCGAAAGTTGAAATGCCTCTAGCACAAGCTGATTCAAGTGAATTTCTAAGGCAGGCTGCACCTCGTATGCTTTAGCGATCAGAGATTTGACGGTCTCGGAGATTTCTGTATATAGACTCGGTGCCACATGAGGAATGGGAAGCGACATCAGAAACTGAATATCAACACTGAGACCGTCATCTTTCATATGCTGAAAGGTCCTATTGATGATCCACCAAGATACCCTCGAATTCAATATCCCAAGAAGGTATAGATCGCCACTTGGGATGAAGAGAATCTTGTTGTTTACATACTGGCCATCATTGTCCAACGCAAAGCGCGAAAAGTAGGCAATGCATTGCACGACGATCTTCGGTTGATCGAATAGTTCGTAGTAGTCGCATGATCGCAGCTCCCACCAGAAAGTCCCTCTGTCAGATCGAATACGAAGCATTTCCTCGTACTGCTTCAGATAATCATGAACGCACGGGTGCGTTTCAGCAAAGATCAACTCAGCAGTATCTTCATCCTTCGCATCAGACCATGGCCATTTCCTATTTTGGCTCGATGGAATAACAATATGCCATTGATTAGCCCATACACTAGTCCACCTCTTGATATCGCGACCGCGCAGGAAGCGCTTGATGAGAATTTCGCAGGAAGGATCTCCTGACACTAATCGGTTCCTCACCTCTGTGCTGATGTAAAACGCATCATTCATTCCCGTTTTTAATCCACTGAGAGGCATAGCTTTTGCATAAGTTGCAAGTGTTTGCCCGGTCATCATTAGACGATCGAGAAGTTCACTTTCATTAGTATTTCCAAGTTGCCACCTTTCCGTACGCAGATTGCCATGGCGAACATTGATGGCTTGATCAGCAACGAGCTTATCCAACGAACATTTCTCTCTGTCGGAGTCGTGCGCTCGCACAAACTTGAGCTGGTCCTCGTCGGAGACAGGACATTGTACTGGTTCTAGAACTATCGCTGCAGGGAATGTGTCTTGCTCCGGAAACAGATTGTGAGAATGACCAAAGTCAATCAAGAGATGTACGCGAGTATGCTCACGTAGAAATATTCTTAGTTTTTCTGCATATCCGGCACGAAACCACTTGTTTGGAGTGAGTATTCCGACATATCTTCCTACTGATGATATCTGAACGGAACGTTCAATAAAGAGTACGGACGAATCTGCCGAGCTAGAGAAAGTGTGGAAACTACTCAGTAAAGGCTTTACCAATTTCAGCAATTCCTGGCGAACCCAAGGCGGATTGCCTAACACAACATCAAACCCACCGTTCCATACTGCTTGGTCGTTCTCTGCTCCTTTGTCAGGCAGCGGCACCTGGAAAACATCAGGAAAAGCAAGATGCCAGTGAAAAAACTGGTATTGCCGGGATACCCACATTTCAATTGCAGCGTCAGCATTCATCGCTGAAAGCCGTTCGCGCATCTCCTCGGCGGCTTTATTCGAAAAGGTCAAAGCCAGAAAGGAGCCAGGCTGGGAACCATCGCCGAGAAGGTGTTTGATTCGATGCACAAGAGTGCGTGTCTTTCCTGTGCCGGGGCCTGCGTCCACAAGAAGAGGTCCCTTGTCCCACGTAACTGCGATCTTTTGACTGTCATCTAACACATGGTCAACAATTGGGGACTCTTCATTCGCAGGGTTTAGCGACGGAAGAAGCAAAGCCCTGGCCAGCTGATTTGAGACAAGCACGACGGGCAATCCCAGTTCAGCAGCAATTTCTTGAGGGCGCTTTCCATGAGCAACGTAAGCCTCGCGCAGCCAATCGGAGGGGCAAAGAAACTCATCCGCAAAAATGTCCGCTTGCACCTCTTTTCGTTCTCCCGGTGAATAGCCTTCTACTCTCCCCGCTCCACTATCCACGGAATCGCCACCTAGGCCGTTCGGCCGTAACGTGACTTCATTATGAGGATCATGGTGAAGTTGAAAATGCCCAATCTCATGGGCAATCACCACAAGTTCATCTGCGGGGTCCTGGTTTTTTGCAACGTTTACGAGCCTTG
>JBAVYF010000426.1:0-6486 GCA_049698655.1 Occallatibacter sp.
GCACCCCCCCCTGGCGCAAACTCTGGTCCCCGCGCGCACCTGGCCGTTCCTCATCGACGTGGCCGTCATCCTCTGCGGCCTTGCCTTTTTCTTCGGCATGATTCAGCTGGGAACCTACTGGATGGCACGGCCCATGCCGACAGTCGTCATCTCCCACTCCGTCCGCGCTCTGCCTCTCTACGCCTTTTACTCCGTCGCGCGCATCACCACCGCTTACCTGTTCAGCCTCATCTTTGCTGTCTCCTACGGATACGTCGCCGCCTATAATCCCCGCGTCGAAGCCTGGATGATCGCTGTCCTCGACATTCTCCAGTCCATCCCCGTTCTCAGCTTTCTTCCCGGCGTCATGCTGGCCATGATGGCTCTGATTCCCGGCCATCAGCTGGGCATCGAGATGGGCTCCATCCTGCTCATCTTCACCGGCCAGGTTTGGAACATGGCCTTCAGCTTCTACTCTTCGCTGAAGAGCATCCCGCGTGAGATGGTTGAAGCCTCCCGCATCTACCGCTACTCCGCCTGGCAGCGTTTCTGGCAGCTCGAAATGCCCTTTGCCGCCATCGGCTTGATCTGGAATTCCATCGTTTCGGTTGCCGGAGGATGGTTCTTCCTCATCGTCTGCGAGATGTTCGCCTTCCGGGGAACCAACTTCCGTCTCCCCGGCCTGGGCAGCTATCTGCAAACCGCGGCCTCGGCAAATCCCGTCGATATGCACGCCCTGCTCTGGGGACTCGTCGTGCTGGTGCTCATCATTGTCGCCACCGACCAGTTGATCTGGCGGCCGCTCATTGCCTGGAGCGACAAATTCAAATTTGAGCAGACGGAATCCGCTACCCGTGTCACCTCGCCTATCCTTTCGCTGCTGCAGCGGCCCACCGCGCTTACTCGCCTGCCCGTTCGCGTCTGGGGCAGCATCGAAGAGCGCATCTACCATCGGCTCTCACAAACGCGCGAATGCCGCACCGTGCAGCCCATCGACGATACGGCCGGCAAGGGCGGAAAACTATTTCCTCTTTTGCTGGCTGTCTCAGCGGCTCTGGCCGTCCTGTGGGGTCTTTCCCAGGCTTACCAATTGCTTCGCGGCACAACCTGGACTGAAATCCGGCTGCTCCTGCTGTGCGCCGGAGCAACCTATCTGCGCGTCAACGCATCGATTGCCATCGCCGCTCTGTGGACCATCCCCGTCGGCGTCACCATCGGGTCCAATCCGAATCTGGCCCGCTTTCTCCAACCCATCACCCAGGTTGTAGCCTCTGTGCCAGCCACTGCGCTCTTTCCCGTCCTGATGCTGGCGCTGATCCACATGGGCGGAGGTCTCGGTGTCGGTTCCATCGCCCTGATGCTGATGGGAACGCAGTGGTACATCCTTTTCAACGTCATCGCCGGCGCCATGGCCATTCCATCCGACCTAAAAGAGGCCGCCACAATCTATCGCTTTACCCGCTGGCAGCGCTGGACTCGACTGATCCTGCCCGGCATCTTTCCCTATCTCATCACCGGCATGATTACCGCCTCGGGCGGAGCCTGGAACGCATCGATTGTCTCCGAATACTTCCACATCGGCGACAGAACCCTCCAGACTCTGGGCCTGGGAGCGCAGATCAGCGCCGCCAGTGATAACGGAAAATTCTCCACTCTTTTGCTGGCCACAATCCTGATGGCTACTATCGTCGTCACCATGAACCGCCTAGTCTGGCGCCGCCTCTACCGACTGGCCGAGACCCGGTATAAGCTCGAAGGATAGGGCCAGCGGCCAAACGCTGCGCTTCTGGAGGCCGCATGATTCGAGTCGGTTTGGTTGGGTTTGGAATGGTGGGGCGGGTCTTTCACGCTCCTCTGATCTCCTCGGTCGAAGGGCTCGAACTGGCCGCCGTCATGGAGCGCACATCAGACAAAGCCGCGCAGCGCTATCCCGGCATTACCACATACCGCTCACTTGAAGCGATGCTGGCCGACGCCTCGCTCGGCCTCTTTGTGGTGGCCACGCCCACACAAACCCACTTCGAGGTAGCCAGTCAGATTCTCCGAGCCGGCAAAAACGTCATCGTGGACAAGCCTATATGCACCACGTCCGCTGAAATTGCTCAGTTGATGGAGCTTGCGGCGGCCCATAATGCTCACCTTATCCCGTTTCATAACCGGCGCTGGGACAGTGACTTCCAGACAATTCAGAAAGTGCTTAATGAGGGTTTGCTGGGCCGTCTGGTTTTCTATGAGTCTCGCTTTGACCGCTGGCGGCCTGATCCCCCGGTTGATCGCCTCTGGAAGGAAGACCCTGCCTCGGGAGGCGTACTGCTCGACCTGGGAACGCATCTGGCAGACCAGGCTCTCACGCTCTTCGGCAAACCGGAGGCGGTTGCCGCCGAGGTTCTCTGCGAGCGTGACTGGGCTCGCGCCTGCGACGCTTTTACACTCCGCCTGCGTTATCCGGGCTTCTGGGTCGTCCTCGGCGCCAACTGCCTGACGACGCCTTCACGCCCCCACTTTCACCTGCGCGGCACGCTGGGCAACTATTGGAAGCTGGGCCTCGACCCGCAGGAAGCCGCACTGAACAAGGTCACTCGCATCGATGACCCAGACTGGGGCAAGGAGCCAGCCGCGGAATGGGGCACGCTCCACGTCGACGTGAACGGTAGTGTGGTCACACGGCCCGTTGAGCCCATCCCCGGCGATTACCGGCTCTACTATGCGTGTGTCCGCGATGCCCTGCTGGGCAAAGCTCCGGTTCCCGTGCCGGCCCTGGCTGCCTGGCGCGTGGCGCGCCTACTGGAGTGGGCCAAGGAAAGCTCCGCTGAGCGCCGCGAGATTCCATGCGACTGGATCGAGGAACCGAACGGTTTAGGGACCCGGATACGGTAGCGTCTTCAAAGTGAATTCACCAGTAGCGTTATGTACCTCAACTTTGTCCTTTATGCAGCGGCTTTGCCGGCGTCCGGGAAAACTATCCTCGCTACCTTTGGCCGCTTGCGCCGCGCGGCGTGCCACAGGTCATACTGCTGCTGCAAGTCGAGCCATACCTCCGGCTCTGTTCCGAGCGCATCGGCAAGCCGCAGCGCCATGGGCGCGGTAAACGACGTACGGCCATTCAGAAGGCGCGACAGTGTGGACCGCGCGACGCGAAGGCGCTTCGCAGCTTCACCAACCTGCATCGTGCCAAGATATTCCCTGAGAAGCTTGCCGGGGTGAGCGGGGTTATACATCGTTGCCATCTTTCCTCCTAGTGATAGTCCCGATAATCAACAAGAATTGCGTTCTCGCCCTCGAATCTGAACGTCATCCGCCAATTGCCGTTGACCTTGATTGACCAGTGACCCGCAAGATCGCCTTTGAGAGGATGCAGATCCCAACCTGAAACATTCATGCGCACTGCGTTCTTTGCTGTGTTCAGAGTAGTGAGTTGAATATTCAGCTTTTCTGCATGAGCAGGCTGGATTCCTGCCTTACTTCCGGTGAGGAATAATTTCTCCAGTCCCGCGTGCCTGAACGACGTAATCATGTTTTTTCAGTGTAGCCTGTGCTGCGTCATGCGTCAAAGAAATAATTTCAACTTGCCATCGCGCTCACGGGCTCTTTTTCCACCAGTGGAACCCAGAAGCGGAAGCAGGCGCCGTGCCCCGGCGAGCTCTCGACCTCGATTCCTCCGCCGTGCGCGGCCAGGATGGCGCGAGTAATGGCCAGGCCCATCCCGGTTCCCTTCCCTTTGCCGGCGTTCTTACCCCGGTAAAACTTATCAAAGATGAAGGGCAGATCGACAGCATCGACTCCCTCGCCGTCGTCCTCCACGCGAAACTCCAGACGGTCGCCGTTGCGCCGGCTGCCGAGCAGGATGCGGCCACCCGCCGGCGTATGCCGCGCTGCATTCTCCAGCAGGTGGCGCAGCACCCGGCCCAGCAGGTGCGGATCGAACCAGGCGGGCATGTTCGGGTCGTCCAGATTGCCCGTCCGGCCCGTATTGCTCGGATTCTCGACGGCGATCACTACCCGGCGCGCGGCCAGCACTGCCCGCGACTCTTCGATTGCCTGATCGAGGAGTGCGCGAGGATGGTGCGGAACGCGGCGGACCTCGACCACGTTGGCGTCAATCTCGGCCATCTCAACGGCCTCGCCAATCATCCGATCCAGCCGAGAGCTTTCCTCATCGACGATGGCCGCCAAATCCAACCGCCCTGCTTCATCCAGTCCCTTACCCTCAACGAGCGTGGTGGCGGCGGCGCGAATGGCGGTCAGCGGTGTGCGCAACTCGTGCGTCAGCGAGTCGATCAGCGCGGTGCGCAGCCGTTCCCCCTCGCGCGCCGCCTCCAAACGGGCTGTGGCCTCGATAGCTGTGGCGCGGGTAAGCGCGATGGCCACCTGCGCGCTGACCGCAGTGGCCACCTCGCGGGTAAGCACGGCTGGCCGCAAGCCCAGCGCCCCCACTGGCCGCAGCCCCAGCATCAGCGTCATCGCCGTAAAGCCGCCCGGTATGGTCAGCGCCGGATTGTGCTCCAGGGTCATGGCCCGCAGGCTCGCCTGGATGCTCATCGGCAGCTCGGAGGTCGAGGTATAGAACTGGTCCTGGTCGCGGACGTAAAGCACCACCCCATCCAGCGCAAAGATGCGTTCAATCAGCCGGGGCAGGTCGCGGATCAACCCGGCCGCATCCTCCTGCAGCATCATCTCCTGCGAGAGTTCATAAAGCCTCTCGACGTCCTCGCGGCGCTGCTCGGCTTGGCGCGACTGGCCGCGCGCCCGCTCGGCTACGCGGCCCACCACCGCGCAACTAAGCAGAAACGAGACCATGGCCACCCACGCCTCAATACCCACTATCCGGAACGTACCCACAGGCGGCAAAAAATAGTAGTCGAAGAAAGCCGCGCAGAGCAGGGCGACATACCGCGAGAGCCAGATTCCCGCCTGAGCGGCAAACCACACCACAAGCACCAGGAAAACCATCCCCGCCGTGGTCGAGTTGGCGCCCAGCCAAGCCAGCAGACTCGTGACAGCCGCCGCGACCAGCGTGGCAGCGAGCCAGCGCAGAGCCTGACGCGAATAGGTGGGAAGGTTCATCATCCTCCAAGACAACCGCATCTCATTGTAGGAAGAATACGGCCTTCAGAGGATAGCAACAAATCAGGTCGGAAGTTTATTGCTGAAGCCGGAGAGGGTGCGGCTTCCCGCCCCGGCAGCAGGAACAGGGCACATGGGCGGGAAGCCGGTTTTGTCTGCGCGATGGTCAGCCTGATCGACTTCGCCGCTATCGCCGGTGCTTCCGCATTCCCGGTGTCTTCGCCTACTTTCCAACCGCAGTCGCCGGGGCATCCGCGTTCCAAATGTCCTCGACAGCCTTCCAGCCGCCGTCGGCCTGCTTCTTGTATACCTCGACGTACTTGCCTTTTTCCGTCATCACCTTCTTCGTCTTGGGGTCCGTAAAGGTCACGGCGATTGTGCCCTGCGAGTAAGCAATATCTCCAGACCTGGCGACTTCAACCTTGGTTGTTGCCCAGGTTAAGGAAAAGTTCTTATCCTGGAAAAAGGGCTTCATTGCGGCCTTGATCGCCTCTTTCCCGTTGATAATGGGCATATTGTCGTAGAGCGCCGTTGCATCGTCGGCGTAATACGCGGCGAATTTATCCACGTCCTTGGTAGCGGCCGCCTGGCTCCAGGCAGTTTCAAGATCGCGAATTGCCTTCGCGTCTGCTTGACGGGTGTCTGGAGCAGGCGGTGGCGCCTGGTTGCATCCGGCCAGAATCGCCGCCAGAGCCAACGCTGCGAGTAAAGTGCACCGATTACGCATAGCTTCCTCCAATGGCAGCTACTTTAGCAGAGAATTTTCGGTTCGGGTGAGAAATAATCAGGCCGCCGCGAAGAAACTATCTGGCCGTCATCCGGCCAATCCGCAGGATCAGCAGACTGGGCAAAACCGCCCCTCTGCGCCGGAGGATGGTATCTTCTGTTTGGAGCAATTCGGATGCCGGGCAGAATTCTGGTCATCGACGACGAACCGCAGATTACCCGCGTGCTGCGCGCCGCGCTCTCTGCGCAGGGCTTTGACGTGCGCACCGCCAACGATCCCGAGGAGGGCTTGCTGCTGTTCCGCGATTGGTCGCCGGACCTGGTGGTGACCGACCTGATGATGCCCGGCCTGAGCGGCGTCGAGGTCTGCCGCGCCATCCGCTCCCAATCCGCGATTCCGGTGCTGGTTCTCTCCGTGCGCGACCACGAGCGCTCTAAGGTCGAGGCCCTGGACGCAGGCGCCGACGACTACGTGACCAAACCCTTCGGGATTCAGGAGCTGCTGGCCCGTGTCCGCGCGCACTTGCGCCGCGCCCCGGAACGGACGACTGCTGCATTGGAGACCGGCGATTTTGTGGTGGATGCCGAGGCCCACTCGATCACCGTCCTGGGCAAGCCGATTCACCTGACCCCCAAGGAGTTCGACCTGCTGTTGCACCTGGCCCGCCACGCCGGCAAGGTCATGACCCATCGTGTGCTTCTGACCGCCGTTTGGGG
>JBAVYF010000427.1:0-2756 GCA_049698655.1 Occallatibacter sp.
CTCCCTCGGCAAAGAGCGTGTTCACTAAATGACCGCCGATAAAGCCGCCGGCCCCACAAACCAAAACATGCGCACCACGGATAGACATCAGTTGCATCTCCCTTGGTAGTTAATGTGTGAGTCGCTCGGGCAAATATGCGCGGATAAAGAGTCTGCGCAGCAAATGCACGGCAACCAATCAGGCGATGGAACAAATCATGGTAAGGCTCACTTGCCCCAACCCGCCGATTCACTATCTTAATAGAACAAGCAGCGAAACCCCCTGAGCTGGATTGGGTACTTTCGTTTGCGCAATTGTTCAGGCAATCTCGGCGAGGAGTTGCCGAAGGAACCGGAGGACGAAACGGGGGTTGTTCTTGATGTAACGCACGGCTAAACGCCGCGGCTCTGTTACTAGGCGGAATACCCATTCAACCCCCCAGCGTTGCATCCATCGTGGAGCCCGGTGTTTGCTGCCGGCGATAAAGTCGAAGGCAGCTCCGACGCCAAACATCACGGCGTGAACCCTCCCCAGATGCTCCACGATCCAGTGCTCCTGCTTTGGGCAGCCGAGGCCGACAAAGAGCAGCCGCACCTCCGAGGAGGCAATTCGGTCGACGGCGGCCAAGTCTTCTTCAGGGGTAAGCGCCCGGAACGGCGGGCTTTCAATATAAGCCACATTGAGGTTCGGATGCCGCAGGCGAACCGCAGCGACCAGAGCATCGAGAGTGGCCTGGCTTCCGCCGTAGAAGCCGACCGATGCCCCTGCCTGTTCGGCCGCTGCCAGCATGACTGCCGTAAAATCGGGGCCGCAGACCCGCTGGGCGCCGCTCTCCCCAAGCGCGCGAAGAGCCCATACGAGAGGCACTCCGTCGGGGAATACCGTGCCGGAGCTATTCAACTGGCGAAGGAAAACCGGATCTTCAACGGATTCCATGACCATGTGAACGGCGGCGAAGAAAAGTGCGCGGGACTGCCGTTCCCTGGCCCAGACAAGACTTTTCTGGATCACCTCATCGTAGCTGCTGACGGCGACATTAACCCCGAGAACAGGCCGGGTGACAAAAGGATTCTGCGGCTCGGCGGTCGCAATCACGGTTAGATACTCCTCGGAGAGATTGTATGCGCCCTCACAAGGCCGCAGCTCAGGCCTATGCGCTATCCGGCGCGGCGTCCAACCCGGCTCTCAATGGAAATGGGGATAGTTGAAGTGATACATCGCGCCGAGAGTAAAGCCCTGAGGGTTGAGCCGACCGGGGGGCGCGCCGGTCAGAGTGTGCTTAAAGAAATTGGGCCAGGACTGGTATTCATAATCGGCTCGCACCCAAACACGCTGGAAAACCCTGTATTCCACACCGCCGCCCCCGCTGAAGATGGTGCGGGAGTCATGGTAGGGCCCCACAGTTGACGAACCGTAGTCAGTATTGCCATATCCCTCAGAGAACTTTCCATAAGGGCGGAATTTGCGGAAGTGGGGCCAGGAGTAAATCAACCCGCCCTGGACAATATCCTCCCGCAGATCCGGCCATTCGGTTGACGAACGGCCGTAGTTGAGGTCGCGGGCCTCAGCTTCTATCCCGATTCCGCGCAGAAAAGACGGAACCCGGTTCGGGGAGTAGTCGATCCACAGCGTGCCGCCGAGCAGATGGCCATGCCCAAAATCGGGGTTGTAGCCGGAGAAACCGGCGCCGATAGCCAGAGGCAGTCTTGACTCTGTCGCTGCCGGTACGGTTTGTGCAAGAGCGGAGTATGCCGCGCAAACAAAAAACGCGGCGAGGGTCGGTCCCAGGTACGGCTTCAAGCCCATTCTGTGCCTCCTTGATAAAATGACAGGACACCCTCCCCCGAGGCATTCCCTTTCGGTGAGTGTACATCCGCGAGGTAAAAAAGCAAGGCAAAGATTATGCGTATGTTCTCGGATGTGGGCGGCCAATATGTGGTTGGCGCATCTGATCCCTGTACAGGAAACGGCCCCTTGAGCCGGATTCAATCATCGATCTGCTTCCGGCCAGCGGGGCGTAATGCGCATCAGGTTCAACCCGCCCAAATCTTCCACCACAAACTCCGGCGAAGCCGCTGGGACGGCCACTAAACCTCCCATGTGCAGTTCCACAGCCTCGAAGCCCGGCCCGGCAATTCTCGCCGCCCCTCCTGCCGCAAACAAGTACTGGAGCCCCCGCGCCGGCTCGCCTTCGCCAGCCAGACTGGCGCCGGCCCTGCTCCTGGCCACCGTGATGCGCTCCACACGAAAGTAATCCCCATTGATCAAAATAGTCCGGCCGACCAGCTCCCTGGGGGAAATCTTGCCGGCGCGCGTCACAAGCCGTGTGGCCTCCAATGATTTTTCGATGTGCAGCTCGCGCCCCCGCCCGTAGTCGTACATCCGGTAGGTCAGGTCGCAGTTCTGCTGGGTCTCCAGCAGAATCGACCCCGGCCAGATGGCGTGAACCGTCCCCGCATCCACAAAGACCATCTCTCCAGCCGA
This sequence comes from Occallatibacter sp., assembly GCA_049698655.1. Classification (GTDB taxonomy): domain Bacteria; phylum Acidobacteriota; class Terriglobia; order Terriglobales; family Acidobacteriaceae; genus Telmatobacter. The sequence goes on from JBAVYF010000427.1 coordinate 2,465, forward strand.
TACATCAAGCAGGTTCAGGCTGCTTTCCAGTGTGCCCGCCTCGATCCCGGCCTTTATCTCGTCCAGCGTGACGCCCGGCTTGAGCCCACAGGCTACCTGAGCGCCCGGCGCGGCCTCCAAAACGTACCAGCACTCCGTCTTGCCGCGCGGGTCGCCATACTTTTGCGCCATGGCGTCGTCCGGATGCACCTGGACACTGAGTTTCTCTTTGGCAAAGATGACCTTGATCAGCAGCGGCGAGGCGCTGCGTGCGGCAGCCTCGCTACTGCGCGGGGCAGCCATGCCCAGCAAG
>JBAVYF010000428.1:0-11208 GCA_049698655.1 Occallatibacter sp.
CGCCAGCCGCCGGGGCGAGATGCCCTGCCGCAGCCATGCGGCCGCATTGTGCTTCAACCATTCCATGGACTCTCTCATATACATAGACAGCATATCGGTACGAAGGTCAATCAATGATAGTTTTTCAGTGAAACTTTGGTAAGGGAACCAAAGTGATCGGCAACCGTGAGAGTCTTTCAATCCGGAAAACTCAACAGGCCGCGGCGGCTCATCTGAGCCAGAATCTGTTCAACCTTCCAGTCGAGCGCGCCTGTTCCGTCCACGGTGAGGTCGGCGTTGGCAGCTGAGGGCCGGACAAATGCCAGACTAGAAGGCCTGACGGTGGCCTCGTACTGGCGGCGGACCAACTCGGGTGTGCGGCCACGCTCTATGATGTCGCGCCTGAGCCGGCGTTCGAAGCACAGATCGTCCGGCGTGTCGATGTAGACGCGCAACTGGTAGTAGGGCAGCAGTTCGGAGAAGTGGAGGGCGAAGATGCCCTCGACCAGCAGAAAGGCGCTGGGGCGGACGGTCTCAGTAAGGCCGATTCCGTCCGGGCCGAGGACACGGGTATAGGTGGCAAAGTCGTAGAGGGGGCGCTCGATGGCTTCTCCCCTGGCCAGCGCGGCAATGTGGGCTGTGAGCAGCGGGATCTCGATCAGCGAGGGGTGGTCGAAGTTCTGGAGGGCGCGCTCGGCCAGCGGCAGATGGGTCAGATCAAGATAGTAAGTGTCGAGATGGAAGTGGACGCCGCCGAGGGTGCGCGCCAACGCGGCTGCCAGGGTGGTTTTGCCTGAGCCGGAGCAGCCGGCAATTCCCAGTACAACAGGCGGAAAGGGGAGACGCGCGCTGCGCCCGGCTTCTTGGTTCACGGCTGTTTTACTCCTGTTTCAGATGTCGCCATCAGCCTGGCAATTCTAGGCACGAGCCTCTGGAGCAGCAGGGCCAGCCGGTGCTCGACCTGGTGGCCGGTTTCGAAGACCTCCTGGTGGTTGAGCAGGGTTGCGCCCAGCCCGGCGGCGAGGTTGGTAACGCAACTGATGCCCAGCACCTCAATTCCCATGTGGCGCGCGACGATGGTTTCCGGGACGGTGGACATGCCCACCAGCGTGGCGCCGAGGGCACGGAAGGCGCGAATCTCGGCGGGGGTCTCGTAGCTGGGTCCGCTGACGGCCAGATAGACCCCCTCGTCGAGTTTGAATCCCTCTTCTACGGCCGCTTCTTTCGCCATGGCGCGAAGCTGTCTGGAGTAAGCCTCGGTCATGTCAAAGAAACGCAGCCCGGCGCTGGGTCGCACGGCGAAGCGCGGCTCGTTTGGCCCTACCAGCGGGTTCCAGCCCATGAAGTTGATGTGGTCGCTGAGCGCCACCAACTGGCCCACGCGGTAGCCCTCCTGGATGCCGCCGGCGGCGTTGGTCAGGATGACAGATTGAAGTCCGAGCGCGCCCAGCACGCGCATGGGGAAGGTGACCTGACGCGGCGTGTAACCCTCGTAAAAATGCACCCGGCCCTGCATCACGACGACCGGTACATCACTCAGGAGACCGGCCACAATCCGCCCGGAGTGGCCCTCGACAGTGGATTGCGGGAAATGGGGAATCTGCGCGTAGGGAACGACGACCGGCACGGTGACCGCGTCGGCCACTGCGCCCAGGCCGGAGCCAAGGACAATGCCAATGCGAGGGCGGAGCGAGCCCAGCTTGCTTCTGAGGAACTCCGCTGCTTCAGAGACTTGGTCGAAGTAGGTCATTGATTGCCTGCCGGTGCGCTTTAGACATTCTACAGGCGCGGACCAAAGCCGGCTTGATCTTGAATGAGAGGATGGAGAGGAAAGCGATGCGGATGCGTGGAGGATGGGGATGAAAGAGATTATCGCCGTGATCTTCGGGCTGGGGCTGGGGTGCAATGCGTTGCTGTTTGTGCCGCAGGTTGTGGCCCTCTGGCGGAAGAAGAGCGATGAGGGGATCTCGCTGATTACCTTTGGCGGATTCAGCGTGCTGCAGGTGGTGGGAATTGTGCATGGGGCTTATCAGCAGGATTGGTCGCTGATTCTGGGGATGGCGGCGAGTTTGTTGACGTGCGGGAGCGTGACGTTTTTGACGGTGGTGTATCGGGTGAGAAGGATGAGGGCGAATTGAGAATTGTGGCTTCCCACCCTTTTCGCCAAGAACGCGAAAAGGATGGGGCACGGGGCTTTATTAGTGCCATTTAGAATTACTTATCCCAAAAAGATTCCGGCAATGGAAGCCGAGATGAGGTTAGCCATAGTTCCGGCGAGCATGGCGCGGACGCCTAACTTAGCCAGGTCGTTGCGGCGCTCGGGGACCAGGGCGCCGATGCCGCCGATCTGCATGCCGATGGAGCCGAGGTTGGCAAAACCGCAGAGGGCAAAGGTGGCGATGGTGAAGGAGCGCGGGTCGAGCGTGGCCTTCTGCGCGCCCAGCGAAATGTAGGCGAGCAATTCATTGAGCGCCATGCGCGTGCCCAGCAGGTTGCCGATGGCGCCGCAATCGTGCCAGGGAACTCCGATGAGCCAGGCAACGGGAGCGAAGAGGAAACCGAGAATCTGGCCGAGCGAACCGGGAACCCAGTGCATATAAGCAAGTCCGTGCGTCCAGAGCAGCAGGCTGTCGAGCAGGGCGACGAGGGCCAGGAAGCTGATGAGCATGATGGCCACGTTCATGGCCAGCTTGCCGCCGTCGATGGTGCCGCGAGCGATGGAGCCGATGAAATTTTCTTCCTTATGCATCTCGTCCTGGGGGATGATGACCTTGCCTTCGGTGGCGGGGATTTCGGTTTCCGGGACCAGCATTTTGGACAGCAGGATGGTGCCGGGCGAGGTCATGATGACGGCGGCGAGCAGATGGCGGGCCTCGACTCCATAAGCGATATAGGCTGCCATGATGCCGCCGGAGACGTGAGCCATGCCGCTGGTCATGATGGTCATCAGCTCGCTGCGCGTGGCCTTGGAGAGGAAGGGGCGGATGGTGAGCGGGGCCTCGGTTTGGCCCATGAAGACGGAGGCGGCCACGTTGAGGCTCTCCGCGCCGGAGATGCGCATGGTCTTGAGCATGACCCAGGCAAAACCGCGGATGATGATCTGCATCAGGCCGATGTGGTAAAGCATTGCAAAAAAGGCGGAGATGAAGATGATGGTGGGCAAGACCTGGAAGGCGAAGATGGAGCCAGCGTTGGGAGGCAGCAGATTGCCGAAGGCTCCAGAGTTGGGAAGGCCTAACTGGCCAAAGAGCATCTTGGTGCCGGCAAAGGTGCATGCGAGCATGGAGTTGACCACGCCGCCGGCCCAGGTCATGGCGCGCTGTCCGTAGTTGAAGCGCAGCACCAGGAAGGCGAAGGTCAATTGCAGGCCGAGGCCCCAGGCGACGGTGCGCCATCGTATGCGTTTGCGGTCGGTTGAGCCCAAATAGGCCGCCAGCAGCACGGCCAGAATTCCCAGCACTCCGGTATATCGATACAAAGCGGTCACTCCTTGTCAAAAACTACCTTACAACTTTGCGCAGGTGAGCTTCCGCCGTTTCGCGGGTGAAGATGCGGCTGACCAATGGAACCACCTGCGGTGGGGCCGGCGAAAAAGTGATGGCTTGCTTGAGTATGGCCGCCGGCTCGGCGAGAAGCTCGGGGCTGGTGGCGTAGAGAGTGGCCAGCGGCTGGCCTATTTCGAGGCGCGCTCCGCGGCGGGCGTGGAAGTCGATGCCGGCGTGAGGATCGACCGGTTCACCTGCTTTTTCGCGGCCCGCGCCGGTGCGCTGGACGGCCCAGCCGAGGGCGGTGGTGTCCATGGTGGAGATAAAGCCGCTCTCCCAGGATGAGACCACCCGGGTTGCGCCGGGTTTGTGGAAGCCGGGGTCGCTGAAGGCCTTTGTGTCGCCGCCCTGGGCTTCGATCATCGCGAAGAAGGCGCGCAGCGCGGAGCCGTCGGCAAGGGCCGCTTCGGCGCGGGCGTAACCGGCTTCGGGCGTGGCGGCCTGGCCGCCGAGATGAATCATCCATCCGGCCAGAATCAGCGACAGCTCGCGCAGGTCTTCACTTTCGGGCGGACGCTGGCCGCGCAACAGATCGACCGACTCGGCCAGTTCGATCCAGTTGCCGGCCGCGTGGCCCAGCGGCTGGTCCATATCAGTGAGCAGGGCAACGGTGCGGGTTCCGGCGGCTTCGGCGGTGGCCACCATCAGGGCGGCCAGGTACTCGGAGTCTTCGCGCTTTTGCAGGAATGCGCCGGAGCCGGTTTTCACGTCGAGGACCAGGGCGTCGAGACCGGCGGCGAGCTTTTTGCCGAGAATGGAGGCGCAGATGAGGCCGGGGCTTTCGACGGTTCCGGTGCGGTCGCGCAGGGCATAGAGGACGCGGTCGGCGGGAACCAGCGACGGGGTCTGGCTGACGATGGAGGCGCCGCACTTCATCAGGACGGCCTCAAATTCCGCGAGTGTAAGGGCGGTGCGGAAGCCGGGAATGGCTTCCAGCTTATCCAGAGTTCCGCCGGTGTGGCCCAGCGCGCGGCCGCTGATCATAGGCACGGCGACGCCGCAGGCCGCGGACAGGGGAGCGATGAGGAAGCTGGTCTTGTCGCCCACGCCGCCGGTGGAGTGCTTGTCGACGGCCGTTTTGCCCAGCCGGGCGGGCGAGAACTTTTCTCCGGAGTCGCGCGTGGCGAGGGTCATGGCGCGGGTTTCGTCGAGCGAGAGGCCGCGAATCCAGGCGGCCATCAGCCAGGCGGCGAGCTGTTCCAGCGGAATGGACCCGGAGGCCGCGCCGGAGACGAGAAAGCCGATCTCGCGGGCGTCCAGCGAGCCGCCGTCGCGCTTCTTGCGGATCAGGTCGATGATGTGCAGGGGAGGGAGGGTGGCGGAAGCGAAAGCGGAAGAAGGCATCACGAAATAGGCCTCGAAGTGGTAGGTTTTTCAGATTATCACAAGCGACGAGGGATTTTTGGCCGTTTGCCTTGCTGTACATTGGAAGGGACAGCGGCGCTCAGCCCAGTGGAATGTGGAAGCCCCAGTTAGAGGCCGATTGCACCAGTTCTGCTCGATTTCTGGCGCGCATCGGAATAGAGACTCAGGAGTATGATTCCGGGCTTGCGTGCTGTTCCTGGCGCAGAGAGGCTCAAGATGATCAAAGCGCGGCGCGACGGCCTGTATCTTCTGCTGATAGGGTGCGTAGTGTTGATTTTGCTGGGCGCAGCCCTGGAGAACGGCTTTCCTTCTCCGATGGTGGATTTCAGAGGACTCTACTATCCCGCGAAATGTCTCATTGAACATCATGATCCGTACATAGGAAGCGAGGTTCGGCGCATCTATCAAGCGGAGGGCGTGGGCAGTCCTTTGGACAACGAGAAGGTTGTCCAGATTGCCACAAGCGATCCCTATCCGCCGACCGCATTTGCTTTGACGGTTCCCTTTGCGCTGCTGCCTTGGGGGCCTGCTCATCTTCTTTGGATAGCGCTCACTATTGGGAGCCTCGTTCTCGCTTCGTTTCTAACATGGAGTCTCGCGGAAAAAAGCGCGCCAGTTCTCTCTGGAGTCCTCATCGGCTTTTTGCTGGCGAATAGCGAATTGCTCATCATCACCGGCAATATGGCGGGCATCGCGATTAGCCTTTGCGTAGTGGCCGTCTGGTGCTTTTTACGCGAGCGTTTTGTCCCGGCCGGCATACTTTGCCTTGCCATTAGCCTCGCAATCAAGCCGCATGATGCCGGCCTGGTCTGGCTTTATTTTCTCTTGGTGGGAGGAGTTTACCGCAAACGTGCGCTGCAAACCCTGCTGGCTGTGGTGGTCCTTGGCTTGCCTGTGGTTCTTTGGGTTTGGCAGGTGTCGCCCCACTGGCTGGCGGAGATGCAAAGCAATATTCTGGCGTACTCGGCACGCGGCGCCATTAATGATCCCGGCCCCGCTTCCAGTGGCGCTCACGGCCTGGGTATGCTGGTCAGTCTGCAGGCGGTGATCGGAATTCTTTGGGATGATCCACGCATCTACAATACGGTCAGTTATCTGGTCTGCGCGCCGCTGCTGCTAGTCTGGGGGGGCGTCACGCTACGATCCCAGCCATCGCCCAAGAGAGCATGGCTGGCCCTGGCTGCCATTGCGTCGCTGACCATGCTGCCCGTCTATCACCGGCAAATGGACACCAAACTTCTGTTGCTGACGGTCCCAGCCTGCGCCATGCTCTGGGCCCAAGGGGACCGTATCGGTCGGCTTGCGCTGCTGGTGACTACCGCGGGGTTCGTGCTGACCGGGGATATTCCGTGGGCAATTTTCCTCGGTCTCATCGGCAAATTGCACCTTCCAGCGACGGCGCTGACCGGGCAGATGTTGATGGCAGTCCAAGTCTTTCCTGTCCCACTTATCCTGCTGGTTATGGGCGTTTTTTACCTATGGGTCTACGCGCGCAGCGGTGGGCATCCGGCGCTGATTCCCAGGTCTGAGGATCGAGACCTGGGGGAAGCCGGCACTTGAATAAATCGGTGATGTGAACTATAGTTTACAAGTGATCGAGGTTCGTCAGACCGAAGTCTTTTCAAATTGGATTCGCCAATTGCGCGACAATAAGGCGCGATTTCGCATATTGGTCCGTATCCGCCGCCTGTCGCTGGGCAACTTCGGAGACGTAAAACCCGTCGGCAATGGCGTCAGCGAACTGCGGATCGATTATGGACCGGGATACAGGGTCTACCTTCAGCGACGCGGAAGCTTTCTGGTTCTACTGCTCGCCGGAGGCAGCAAAAAGACGCAACCTGCCGATATAGCCAAGGCAAAGAAGCTGGCAAAGGAGTGGGCGAATGGCGCTTAAAACGACACTATGGGACGCCGCCGAGTATCTCGACAGCTCGGAGTCCATTGCGGAGTATCTCGAAGCTGCCTTTGAGGACGGCGATCCGGCTTTGATCGCGGCTGCGCTCGGCGATGTGGCGCGCGCGATGGGCATGACTCAGCTTGCCGGCAAAGCGGGCGTCACCCGCGAGGCGCTCTATAAAGCTCTCTCGCCCACCGGCGATCCCAGGCTATCGACCTTTCTCGGCGTGATGAAGGCGCTGGGAATCAAGCTCACACCGCGCGCGGCATGAAGCGATTTCCTCCTTGTTTGCAATTCCCTGACCGTTTCGTTATGATTTGTATATCTGTCCAGGGGAAATCCCTGGGCCGTCATAAGCACCACGGTTTCTGGACCCGTTCGATAGTTGGCTGCGGAGCGCAAAAAGCGTTGCCCGTGCGGCCAGCACCGGGTTCTCCGCAAAGCGGGGCTGGCAGGGGCGGTGGGAGACGAGGGAAGAATGGCAAAAACCAGCAAAAATATTACGAAGGCGCGCGCGGCTGTGTCCAAGCCTGCGTATGCGCTGCCTGAGGCGGTTAACCTGCTGAAGCAGGTGAAGTACGCCAAGTTTGACGAGACCGTCGATTTGACGATGCGGCTGGGCGTGGACACGCGTCATGCCGACCAGATGGTGCGCGGGACGGTGGTTCTGCCGCATGGACTGGGCAAGACCAAGACGGTGGCCGTGATTGCCAGCGGCGACCGCCAGAAGGAAGCCACGGCTGCAGGCGCGGACTTTGTGGGCGGCGAGGAGATGGTGGAGAAGATCCAGAAGGAAAACTGGACCGCCTTCGACGCGCTGATCGCCACGCCAGACATGATGAAGGTGGTGGGACGGCTGGGCAAGGTGCTGGGTCCCAAGGGGCTGATGCCGAACCCCAAGACCGGCACGGTGACCATGGATGTGGCCGCGGCGGTGAAAGAGATCAAGGCCGGCAAGGTGGAGTTTCGCGCCGACAAGACCAGCCTGGTGCATGTGCCGGTGGGCAAGCTGAGCTTTGACCCGCAAAAGCTGGTGGACAATGCGACCACGGTGATTGGGGCGATTGTGCGCGCCAAGCCTTCGGCGGCCAAGGGCAAGTACATCAAGAGCGTGACGCTGAGCTCGACGATGGGCCCTGGAGTGCCGCTGGATTCGGCGGTTGCGGACGCGGCGGGAAAGCACTAAACAGAGATCAGGGGTCAGAGATCAGAGATCAGTTGGTGCTTTGATCGGAATCGGCGTTTTTGCCGGACCTGTAGACATTAGCGGCAGGATTCGTGACAGACCGCCCGTTGAGGGCGAGAAGAGAGATTAGGAAACAGCGGACAAGATCAGATGCTTTTGGGCTGATCTCTGATCTCTGACCCCTGATCTCTGTATGGAGCAGGACGATGGCGATTTCAAGGGCGAAAAAGACGGAGAAAGTCCAATTGCTGGCGCGTGAGCTGGAGAGCTCGACGACGGCGATTATCGGCACTTTTAGCAAACTGACGGTGGCCAAGGACTTTGCTTTGCGCAAGGTGATTCGCGAGGCGGGCGGCAAGTATCGCGTGGTGAAGAACAAGCTGGCGGCCGTATCCGGCCAGGGCACGCAGGTGGAGGCCGCGCTGAAGGGGCTCCGGGGCGTGAACTCGGTGGCGTTTACCTCGGGCGACCCGGTGGCGCTGGCCAAGGTTTTTGCCAAGTGGGCGAGCGAGAACGCGGAGTTCCAGTTCAAGCTGGGCATTGTGGACGGCAAGCTGCTGACGGTGGCCGAGGTCAAGGCGCTGGCGACTATGCCGGGCAAGGAAGAGCTGTTCTCGAAGCTGCTGTTCCTGATCAATGCGCCGGCGCAGCGGCTGGCAACCGTGATCAACGCGGCAGGCCACGACCTGGCGGTGGTTCTGGGCCAGGGCGTGGAGAAGGAAAAGTTTGCCGGAACGGCTGCGGCTTAGGGCGCTTGATTGCTCCCGTAGCGCTGGCATTGAGTTATCCCACCCTGGCCGCAAAAACAAGAACGCGGCGAGGGTGGGGCACCCAGGAGTTTAGGTCAAGGGATTTGGTCGCGGAAGCAGGCGGAAAGGGCGCGGGTCTGGCGCATCGGAAACTTTCTGTTTGGGTTTGCGGCCGCAAGAAAACAATTCAAACGGTACTGATTGGAGAAGAAAATGGCGGATCTGGAGAAGTTGGAAGAGCAAATTGTGGCCCTGAGCCTGTTGGAAGCCTCGGCTCTGGTGAAGAAGCTGGAAGAGCGGCTTGGCGTGTCGGCAGCGGCGGCGGCTCCGGTCGCGGTTGCGGCGGCGGGCGCGGCGGCTCCGGCGGCCGAAGAGCAGACGGAGTTCCAGGTGATTCTAAAGGACTTCGGCGCGAACAAGATCAGCACCATCAAGGCAGTGCGCGAGGTTACGTCGCTGGGTCTGAAGGAAGCCAAGGACCTGGTCGATGGCGCCCCCAAGGCGATCAAGGAAAGCGCCACCAAGGACGAGGCAGAGGCGATCCGGAAGAAGTTTGAAGGCATCGCGACGATTGAGATCAAGTAGGCTCGATCAGGCTTGCCCGGCCGCGAGGCTGGGCAGCTTGCAAGGCTGGCCAGGACGCGCTATGATACACGTTACGCGTCTTTTCGGCTTAGATCTCTTTTCAGGGACAGGGGCCGATTTGGTAGGCGCGTCTTGAGAATTGTGAATGGGCACGTAAGCGTCCGCAAGCCGGGGCAGAGCCAAGCCCTCTGGCGGCGAGGTTCGTGTTGTAGTTAAGTGCCTTAGGGTCAGCGGTTTACTCAGGCGGCAGGCTGAGTGCCCGTTGACGGTTAGCGAGTGGTTGGCGAGCGAGCGGCAGAAGCGAGCTTTGGGATCGGCGAGAACAGAGCAAGAGAATTCGGATGGGGGCACAGGCAATGGGCCGCGCTCGTGAGGCATTGTGTCCTCATGGGCTATTTGTGTCTCCCGGCTGCGGCAGAGTGACTATTTTGGGAAATCTGCCCAGCGCGCACCAGAATCGTAAACAGGATTAACCGTTGCGTTGGCCTCCCCGATTGTGGGCAGTCTAGCGCACATCCCGGATGTGCGGCAATGCCCACGACTCGTTATTGACCGATTTTTCACGGGATATGTATGGCCCTGGGGAATTCCCCAGTGTGTTTGCGGCCTGGCTGCAAGTTGTTTTTTAGGGGGTTGCAGGGGCGGGGACTGGAGATCAGCGGGCCAGTCCGAATTTTTTGACTTACTTACCGTAATGAGCCGGCGCCGAAGAGACTCAGGCGCTGGCCCGGCCCATCTCCGGCGCCGGAGCGACGAGGCTCAGGAGTGAACATGCCCAACGAGAAGCGCGCGATTCGCAGCCGACTCGATTTTTCAAAGATTCCCACCGCAACCCAGATACCTAACCTGATTGAAGTGCAGCGGCGCTCGTATGAGCGATTTCTGCAGATGGACAAACTGCCCAACGAGCGCGACGACGCTGGTTTGCAGTCGGTGTTTGTGTCGGTATTTCCGATCACGGACTTCCGCGGCATCTCGCAGTTGGACTTTGTTGATTTTTCGATTGGCAACTGGGAGTGCAAGTGCGGCCACTTGAAGGGACTGCATCACCTGCGCACGGCCTGCGTGCATTGCGGGTCGATGGTGATTACCGACCCGTTCCATCCCGGCGATGTGCTCTGCCAAAAGTGCGGCACATACAACAAGAACACGCCTGACTTCTGCAACAAGTGCGGCGACCCGGTGAGCCTGCAGTTGAAGTACGACCAGCAGGAGTGCGAAGAGCGGGGGATGACCTTCTCGGCGCCGTTGAAGGTGACGGTGCGGCTGACGATTTATGAGAAAGACGCGGAGACGGGCAACAAGTCGGTTCGCGATATTAAAGAACAAGAAGTCTTTTTCGGCGACATTCCGCTGATGACTCCGAACGGGACCTTTATCGTGAACGGCACCGAGAGAGTGATTGTGTCGCAGTTGCACCGCTCGCCTGGCGTGTTTTTCGAGACGGCCAACAACCGCACCTACTTTCTGGGCAAGATCATTCCCTATCGCGGCTCGTGGGTGGAATTCGAGTATGACCAGAAGAACACGCTTTATGTGCGCATCGACCGCAAGCGCAAGTTTCTGGGCACGATCTTCCTTCGCGCGCTGGGGCTGCGCTCGGATGAAGAGATTCTGAAGACTTTTTACACGGTGGACCGGCTGCACATTGCCGACGGGAAGCTGCACTGGGCGGTTCCGGAGGAAGGTCACGGCGCAACGCACCTGGTGGGCGCCAAGCCGGCGCACGCGGTGGTGCATAACGGCGTGGAGATCGCGTTCGCCGGGCGCAAGATCACGCCTCATTCGCTGAAGGCGTTGCGCGCGGCGGCCATCGACAAGGTTGAAGTGGAGGCGGCGGAGCTGGATGGTGCGCAGACCGCGGCCGACGTGGTGGACCTGAATACCGGCGAAGTGGTGGTG
>JBAVYF010000429.1:0-9959 GCA_049698655.1 Occallatibacter sp.
GTGATGATGTTGTGATTGAGCCCAAAGAGCGCGGAGATGGTGCCGAAGGTCAGGCCCGTCGACATCATCAGCGTGTAGTAAGCTCCGGAGTTGCCTTCGTAGCGGTGCGCGCGGACCGCTGGATACACGGCAATTGCCTTGGTCAGCGACTTGGCCAGGAACAGGATCAGCATGACGGCAGGAGCGGCGATCAACACCGGCACCAGGACAAACGATCCGGCGCGGATGAAGTAGAACGGCGTGAGCAGTCCGAACGTGAGCGTGCGCAGGCGGCGAATCAGCGAGTGGTCCTTGCCCACCGTTCCCGCCAAAACCATGCCGATCATGTACGCCGGTAGCACCGCTTCGCTCCCCGCCCAGACGGCCAGTCCGCCCATGGCAAAAAGAAGAAAGAGTAAGTACTTGGCCTCCAGTTCGGAGACGCGCCCGCCGTATTTCCTGAAGAACCGCGGCGTAAGAAAGGGCAGCACTACGAAGACCACGACAGAAACCGCCACAAAGATCAGAGTCTTGTAGGTGAACGGGGAGAAGATCAGCCCCAATGCGACTACGGTTCCAATGTCGTTAATGAAGCACGCTGCGAGGATCGACTTACCGTATTCCGTAACATTGAAGCCAAGTTCCAGCATCACTGCATAGACCACGGCAACTGAGGTTGTGGAAAGAGCGACGCCGCAGAGCCAACTGGACATGATGGACCAGTGCAGCACGTAACGCGCAATCGCTGTGCAACCAAGAAATGGGCCCAAAAAACCCGCCATGCCTACAATCAGCGCTTCGCGCCATTTGATTTTGAAAACAATGGGATCGAGTTCCGCGCCGGCGAGAAACGTGAGCACAATGGCTCCAGTCCCCGCCAAAAAGGTAATCCAAGGTGTGTTGCCCAGCAGCCCGCCCTGCGCAATAAACGCGACCATAACCAACTGGGCAACCGTGCCCACCACAATCTCAGACAGCGCCGTGGAGATCTTGAACCAGATCGCCAGCAGCGTCGCGGCCAAAGCCAGTCCCACCCACAGAGCGGACAGAGCCCAGGTGTTCGTCATCAAAGTGACTCCTAAATTTTCATTCAGGGAACTGGCCGGGACATGACACCGCAACAGGATTCCCTGTCAGGAGTCATCATCTGTCCGGCAAATAGCGGGGACAGCGGTTAAGGGTGAACTCCTTCACCACGGACAACACCTTAGTTCACACCATGCGCAGCCTCATTGTCAAGGACGGGCCTTGCCCTGTCTGCGGATGTTATTGGGCGGCGCGGAATGGACCCAATCTGTGCAGGCGCTTTGATCTTTGACGGGGAAAGCTGATTTTCCACGCCGGTGCAAACCTTCTCCGTGCGGAATCGTCTCACCGGTGCAAGGCGGTTCACGGGCTATAATGTTGCATATCTCTGCTCGTCGCCCGCGTACTCAAAGGTCATTGTTAACCGGCCTTCGAGTTGTTCGCTCACTGAGATCGGTTTCTGAATGAATAACGAAGAACTCATCCTTGTCACCGGCTCGACCGGCTTTCTCGGTGTGCGGCTGGTGCGCGAACTGCTGGATCGCCAGCCGCAGGCCAGACTGGCGCTTCTGATCCGCGACAGACCCGGCCAATCGGGCCAGCAACGTGCCGATTTGTTTGTGCCTCCATCCGAGCAGCCGCGCGTTCAGGTCTATTCCGGAGATGTGAGCCAGCCCAACTGCGGTATGGACTCCGCTGCCTGGCAGCGACTCTCCGCAGAGACGACCCGCGTGATTCACTCCGCCGCCACCGTGCGTTTCGATCAATCGCTGGACGAAGCCCGCCGCATTAACGTCGAGGGCACCCGCCATGTGCTGGATTTCGCCGCCGGCGCGCGCCAGCTGCACAGCCTGGCCTACGTCGGTACGGCCTACGTGGCCGGCGAGCGCTCGGACTTGGTGCGCGAAAGCGAACTCGCCGTGGGCCAGAGCTACCGCAACACCTACGAACAGACCAAAGCCGAGGCTGAGGCGCTGGTGCGCTCGCGCCTGGGTTCGGTGCCCGGCGTCATTCTGCGGCCCAGCATCATCGTGGGCGATTCCCGCACCGGCGTAACCTCCAGCTTCAAAATGATGTACTGGCCGCTGAAGATCTACGCGCGCCGCCTGTGGCGCACCGTGCCGGGCTTTCCCGACGCCGTGCTGGATATCGTGCCGGTGGATTTCGTCGCCGCCTCCGTCGCGCGGCTGGTCTTTGACGAGGCCGCCCTGGGAAGCACGGTCCACCTCTGCGCCGGGCCGCGCGGCAGCGCCACCATCGCGCAGATCGCCCGCCGCGCAATGGAGTACTTCCACGCGCCGGAGCCGCGCTATGTCGATCCAAAGTTCTTCTTCGCCGTGCTGCGGCCGCTGCTGTTTCTCTCTTTATGGGGACGCAAGCGCCGCGTGCTGCGCGACGGCCGCGCCTATCGCGACTACTTCACCATGCGCATGCAGTTTGATACCACCAACGCCGAGCGCCTGCTGGAACCGGTTGGAGTGTGCCCGCCGCCGGTGCTGGACTACCTCGACCGCCTCTTCAGTTACTGCGTCGCCAGCGACTGGGGACGAAAACCGGTATCCGCCCAATGAACATTTTCCGGCGCTTTCGGCTCTCGCGCGACCGCGGCGTCACCGTGGCCAATCTTGTGGACGAGCTGTTGCGGCGGAACGGAGATTGCGAAGTCTCCGTCGAGGACAGCGGACCTTATCGCCTGGCCGAGCTGCACTCTGAAATCCGCTCCATCGATGCCTTTCTCCGCCGTACCGTCGCGCTGCGCCCGGGCCAGCCTGTCGCCATCTATCGCACCAACGGCAGAAAATGCTTTCACTGGTTTCTGGCCATCATCCGCGCCGGGGGCATCGCGCTTCCGCTGAACCCGATGCTCACTCTCGCCGAGGTGCGCCGCATTCTGGACAAGAGCGGCACGCAGATATTGGTCACCGATAAAGTGGTCTTCGAACGCAACATCGGCGAGCGCCATGCGCTGAATGTGCGCACCTGGATACAAGCCGACGACGAGGCGGAGACGCTTGATGGATTTCTGCGCGTCCCTGGCGCCGGCGCAGGAGCGCCATTCCCGCCCTTCGCCATCGACCCGGCCGCGACCGTGGCCGTCTTCCACACCTCGGGTACAAGCGGTTTCCCAAAAGGCGCGGCTCTTTCCAGCAACGCTCTGCTTGGGGCGCGCGCGTCCACGGTGCTGGCCGGGCTATTTCTGGGACACAAGGACCTCGCGCTCATCGCGTTGCCCTGGTCTCACATTATGGCCGTCAGTATTGCTCTCTATGGCCTGATGGCCGGCATTCGCGGCTGTACCCTCGATCGTTTCGACGTCGAGCGCGCGCTGGACCTGGTCGAGCGCCATGGCATCACGGCCGTCGTCGGCGTGCCCGCCATGTTTGCCCGGCTGGTCAATTGCCATCCGGAACCTGCCCGGCTTGCGAGTGTGCGGGTGTGGCTCTCGGCCAGCGATCACCTGCCTGCGGAAGTTCGCGAGCGTCTGCGGCAGTTTGGCGCACTGCGCCGGCTGCCGGGTGGCCTCCGTATTCCCCCGGTGCTGGTGAACGGTTACGGCATGGTGGAACTGGGCGGCCTCGCCATGATGGGCATTGAGCTATCGCTGCTGCCCGGCAGCGGCGACCTGTTCTTTCCCGTCCCGCCATTTCGCGTCCGGGTGGCTGGTGAAGACGGACGGCCCGTGCCGGCAGGCGTGACGGGCGAGTGCCAGATCCGCCGTCGCGATCTCGTGCCGCACTACTGGAAGGACGAGGGCAATGGCCAGGAGTTGCTCACCAGCGACGGTTGGCTGCGCACCGGCGACCTGGCTACGCGGAGCCGGCTCGGCCTGTTCCGCATGGTGGGGCGCATGAAGGATGTGATCAAGTCAGGCGGTTACTCGGTATATGTTCGCGAGCTGGAAGAGGCCCTGACGGCCCATCCGGCAGTGGCTCGCGCCGCCGCCTTCGGCCTGCCCCACGCGGAGAAAGGCGAGACTCCCGCCGCGGCGGTTGAACTGTGCCTGGGCTCCCAGGCGACCGAAACCGACTTGCTGGAGTGGTGCCGGCAGAACCTTGCGGCCTACAAAGCGCCGCGCCGCATCTGGATTCTTGATGCCGGCGGCTTGCCGCAGAACCACACCGGCAAGCTGCTCCGGCGGACCCTGCAAGAACGATATTCCAGAGAGACCGACTGAAGCTCGCGCTCAGGCCGGCAGCCCGATGCCTTGTTACCTGGAACGCTACCAGTTTACTTGCCGGTCATGGAGCCATGCGCTTCCGCAAGCCCCTGGGGCGTAAACATCTTTTCATCCGGCCTGGTGTTGAACTTTACCCCTTCGATGCTCAATATTGTTCTGGTGCCATCCTGCACGGTGATCATTTCCGTATGCCGCGCGCCCCACACGCCCTCGACATGTTTGAGTTGGCTGGCATGAAGCTCGCGCGCTTTCTGTCCCTGCGCATCATACATTTCGGCATGAAGAATCACTGGAACATCCTGCGCCACCCAGTAATAGATGTACTTGTATTGGGAGCGCGAAGCATCCAACGGCGTCGCTTCCACCTTGTACGTCTTGTGGCCTTCTATGGTTTCAGCATCGCCGAGGAGCCGGTAGGTAAAGTCGTCAAGCACCCGTTCAGCAATATCTTCAAAGGTAAAATCCGTGCCGATGAATCGCGTCGTGCGTTCCTGGGGCGCAACGCTGCGAACGCGCTGCGTGGCCGGGACATACATGTACTGACGGTCCGGCATTCCCCGCTGATTGATCGACAGTAGCGCGACACCGCGAATCTCCTCCGGGGCCGTGAAGACAACCAGGGTCTTGCTGTCTCCCGGCGAACCGATCCGGCGATAGGTGAATTCCTTTTTCGCGCTGTGTCCCTGCTTGTCGTACACCTGGAAGCTTGCCCGCATGGTGGTGTCGTGGCTGGTGTCCTGCCGGTATACGTCTTCCATGATCTTGCGCGCATCGGGAGTCTGACCGGCGGCGAAGACTCTGGCGGCCAAGCACAGCGCCGCGCACAGCAAGACAGCCGCCGTCCGCATCAGCATCTCTCGATTGCATCCGGGGTTTCTACTCATACCCAATCGCCTCAATCACCGGCGCCTGCATCGCGTGGCGCGCGGGAATCCAGCCGGCAAGCAATGATACCGCAACGACGGCGGGGAACGTCTCCAGAATGAGTGCCCACGGAAAGTAGAATGGTACGTCATAACCGGCCAGAACCGTGGACACCGTGCGCGACAGGAATTGTATGTTGAACAAGGCTGCCACCGCACCCGCAATCACGCCCACCACGGAAATGGAAAAAGCCTCCAGTAGCACCATCTTTCGAATCTGGGCCTGGTAACCGCCAATGGCCCGGATAATTCCGAATTCGCGGCGCCGTTCCGCCACTGAGATGATCAAGGTGTTTGCAATCCCCACCACCGCAACGATCACGGCCACCACCAGCTGCATGTAATTCAATAGAAAGAATTGGTCCACCAGGCTGCCGATCCAGTTTCTGAATTCCGCATTGGTATAGACCAGGGCGTGCTCCGTGCCGGCTGTGAGCCGCTGAATCTTGTTCTTGACAGCGGTCGCGTCCTGCCCCGGTTTCAGCGTGACGTCGATAAAATCCACGGCATCGTCTTTCCAGAAACGCTTGTAGAGCGCCCGATCCATGAAGATCGTCCCTTTATCCGAACGGTAGTCCTCCACCATGCCAAGGATGGGCAGATCAAGGGGGCCGGTGGGCGTGTCGAGATGCACACTGTCTCCAACCTTGCGCCTCCAGCGGGCGGCGAAATTCTTTGAGACCAGCACGCCTTCGCCTCGCGGCAGCAGATCGCGCACGGTTCTCTTGTCGCCGCCCAGAATGGCATCGGAAGAACGGGCCAGAAAGCCGTCCATCTCAATTGAACTCACGGAGGCCGTATCGCCCTGGTAGGGAATGATGGTAAAGCGAACGTTTTCGATGTGCTTTACTTCCGGCAGCGCGGCGATGCGGCGGCCCAGGTCTTCGCTGAAATGATAGGATGTGGAGCGTAACAGCGCGGATGTCGCCACTTCCAGATCGGCATTCAGCATCTGATGGGTCCAGCGGCTGATCATGTGCTTGTAACTCTGGATGTAAGCGCCGGTGGAATAGACAAACATCAGGCCCACCATCAGCGCGCCGACCGTGGCCGCGCTGCGGCGCGGCGACTGGATCATCGCGTCCACCGCCAGCGCGCCTTCCGAGCCGCCGGCCCAATCCATCGCCGGGCGAATGGCGCGCGCGGCCCAATGCACCAGCATGGGCAGCAGGATGGTGAGGCCCAGCAGCATGATCGCGGCATAGGAAAACTGGAACATCATCCCCACGCCGGAGGGAGAAAACTGAATCAACAGCAAACTGGACAGAAGCAGCGCGGCGCCCAGCGTGGTGCGCCCCCATCCCAGGGCCGTCTCCTGCTGGCGCGACTCGATGTTATGCAGCGCCAAGATGGGGTCAAGATAGGACGCGGCCCTGGCTGGAAACCATGCCCCGGCCAGCGAAGCCGCGACGCCAAGGCCAAACGAAGTCAGCACCAGATCGGGATAGAGCTTCGGCACCACGGCCGTCGAAACAATTCCATAAACCGAGGCTGCAATAGAGCCCATGACTTTACTCGCCGCTGCCGCCAGATAATATCCCGCGACAATCCCCACGGCGGAGCCGGTCACGCCCATCAACAGAGCTTCGCCCAGGAACATGGCGCAGATATTTCCGCGCTCGACCCCGGCGGCGCGCAGGATGCCGATCTCCTTCCAGCGCTGGTTCACCGCAATGGTGAACGAGTTGAAGATGATGTAGACCCCGACCAGCAACGCAATGAAGCTGGTGATCAGCATTCCCAGGCGCATGGCGGTCACGGCGTTTTCCAGCGCCTGCCCCTTCATCTCCGGGCGCATGGCTTCAATGCCGGCCGGCAAGCGCGCGCGCAGCCGCGCTTGAAGCTCATTCACCGCTACGGCTGGCGAGTTCATCAGATCGATGCGATCGAAGTTATGGCCTCGATTGAAAACAACTTGCGCGGAATAAATATCCATCACCGCGATATTACCGCCGAATACCTCTCCAACGCCGGTGGGCTTGAATATCCCCTGAACAGTGAAGTCCATCTTCCCGTGGGCTGTAAAGATGGGAAGATGGCCGCCAATCTGCAAACCATGCCGCTCGGCAAAGGACCGGGAAACCAGGATGGAATTAGGCTGCGCAAGATAGGTGAGTGGATCGGCGATCTCCGATTGCGAGCGGTCGAACTCGTATTGCCGCAACTGCTGGTCGCCCGTGGTATCCACGCCGAGGATGAGCAGGTTGCCCTCGTCCTCGAAGGCCGTGTGTACGATGACCTCAATCACCGGCTCGGCAAGCTGCACTCCAGGTGTCGCCCGCACAGTGTCGAGGGTTTCTTCAGGGAATCCGGTCTCGCCGGCAGTTACTTCGAGAGTGGACTTGCCCGCCAGGCGCTCAACGGTAAGTGTGAGTGAGTCCAGAAGCGCCGCGTTGGCGGTGCGGACCGCGAAAAACACCGCAACGCCGAGAGCGATGCCCAGGGTCGTCATGGCGACCCGAAGACGATGGGTTCGCCACTGCCGCAAGGCGATTTGCAGGAGCGCGAAAATCATCAGTTGTCTCTCGCAGACGCTTGCCCGGAGAGCGCATCCCGAACGATCCGGCCGTCATGCAAGGTCACGATTCGATTGCAGTAACTCGCTGCCTCGGCGTTATGGGTCACCATCAGGAGAGTGCTCTTGTACTCCTGTTGCAGATCGTCCAGGAGGCGAAGAATCTCAGCGCCCGTGGTGGAGTCCAGATTGCCGGTCGGTTCGTCGCCCAGCAGCAGCGGCGGGCGGAAGATGAGCGCCCGCGCGATGGCGACTCGCTGGCGTTCCCCGCCGGAGAGTTCATCCGGGCGGTGAAGAGCTCTGCCGTTGAGTCCTACATGACACAGCATCGATGTCGCCCGGCACTCCGCCTCTTTCTTCGAGAGTCCCTGCAAACGAAGCGGCAATGCCACATTTTCGAGCGCCGTCAGCGTGGAGAGAAGATTGAAGGTCTGAAAGATCATGCCAATCTTTTCGCGGCGCAGCCGGGTGCGCGCATCGTCTGTGAGCCCGGAAAGTTCCACGCCTTCTACGTTCACCGAACCCGACGTAGGCTCATCCAGCCCGCAGATCAGATTCAGGAGTGTAGACTTCCCGGAGCCCGATGGCCCCATGACGGCTACCCGTTCCGCGGCTCCGATGTGCAAGGTAATGTTGTTCAAGGCTACGACGGCGTTGCCTGTCCCGTAGCTCCTGGTCACGTTCGTCAGTTGTATCATTCGGGATTCTCGCCCACACAGGCTATCACGCGGCAAGGCCTTCAACAAGAAGAAGCTCCGCCATGATGGACGAACGCCAAAGTACAGGAACTCCGCCTTCGCCAGCGTGGGCAAGACCATGCTAGAGTGGGATTCCACGGAGGGACAGGCGCGATGGCGGCTGGAATTCAGCTTCCCGGCAATGACGAGACGATCCACTTGCAGCAGCAGGTGGCGCGGTTGCAGGCGCTGCTGGAGGCTTCGCGACAGGTTCACTCGAACCTTCGCGAGGAAGAGGTGCTGGAGCAGGTGCTGCGCATCGTGGTGCGCGAACTGGAGATGGCCGGAGCGGCCTTTCCGGGCACAGGGCTGGCGTACGGCGACGCGCTTTCAGCTGGCGCCGCGGACGAGAATGGAAGTCCGCTGGCAAGATATTCCCTGAACGATCGCGACGGCCGGCGCATGACCGAGCTGGTGGTTGCGACTCCGGAGGGGCGGGAGCTGACCCTCTACGAGGCC
Source organism: Occallatibacter sp. (assembly GCA_049698655.1). GTDB lineage: Bacteria > Acidobacteriota > Terriglobia > Terriglobales > Acidobacteriaceae > Telmatobacter. Next base: position 8,818 of record JBAVYF010000429.1, read on the forward strand.
GACTTCATCGAAGGGCTGGCGTTGCAGGCGGCGGTGGCGCTGGAAAACGCCCGCAACCACAAGCGCAACGTGGAGTTTGCGCGCGTGCAACAGGACCTGGACGCGGCCCGCGCCATCCAACGGTCGCTGTTGCCGCAGAAACTGCCCTCGATCCCCGGCTACTCGGTGGGCTTCCGTTCCGATACCTGTTACGAGGTGGGCGGCGACTATCTGGACATTGTGGAGCAGCCGGACGGGAGCCTGCTGATGGCGGTGGCCGATGTGGCCGGCAAGGGACTGGCTTCGGCGATCATGTCCACCAGCTTTCGCTCCGCCTTCCGCGCGATGGCGGCAAGCGGACCGCCGCTGGATGAGCTGGCCACGCGCATGAACCAGCACCACTGGGCCGAGGGCGAAGAGGCCCGCAGGCGCTACGTGACCGCCATCTTTCTGAGGTTGTACCCGGAGGCGGGCGAGATCGAAGTGGTGAACGCGGGCCACAATCCGGGGTTCCTTGCGCAGCCCGGCGCAGCGCCGCGCCAGTTTGAGGCAGCGGGCACGCCGCTGGGACTTCTGCCGGGGATGCAATATGTGAGCGAGCGCAGCCAATTTACACCGGGGGCGCGGCTGCTGTTTTATACCGACGGGCTGACGGAAGTCTTCAAAGGAGATGAGGAATTTGGCCCCGAACGGCTTCTGGACGAGTTTTTGAGGTGCCCGTCCAGCAAGGCCGATGGTATTCTCGATGCATTGTGGGCAGCCCTCGAGGAATTTGCCGAAGGCGGTCCGCAAGCGGACGACATGACCGCGCTTGCGCTGTGCCGCGAGGCAAGCGTGACGGAGATGCCGCAATGAGCGAGCCCAAATCCACCTCTGCGCCCAAGCCCACCACAGTGGAAGTCCGCGTGCCCTCGCGGATGGGTTTCGAGAAGGTGGCCATGAGCACGGCTGCCTCGGTAGCCAAGCTGATGGGCTTCCGCGACGACCGCATCGAAGACCTGAAGACGGCCGTGGCCGAGGCGTGCATCAACGCCATCGAGCACGGCAACCGGCTGAACGAAAAGCTGAGCGTGGTCGTGGTGCTGTCGGCCAGCGCCGACTCGCTGGAAGTGAAGGTCATCGACGATGGCAAGGGCATCAAGACCCAGCCGGACAAACTGGGC
>JBAVYF010000430.1:0-3825 GCA_049698655.1 Occallatibacter sp.
GGCCTGCACAGGATGCCGCACCGTTCATGCTATCTGTCTGCGACAGGCTTGTCGCTGGCCGGTGCGTTAATGCTCGGATTTGGTGCGCGGCGCAGGAGATGGCGCTGGCTGGCGCTGGCCGTTTTCGCGGCGGGGACACTGGCCTGTCTGGCGGGAATCATCGCCTGTGGTGTAAACATGAACGCGATGACTCCGGGAACCTATCAGTACACCGTTACCGCGGTAAACGATCCTTCTCCCGCGATACCACCCGCGCAAATGGTGAGCACGACTATTGAGGTTACGGTGCCGTAGTCAATATCGGGCAGGCTCATCGCTGAAATTGTTTGCAGGCCGGTAACGCGCGGAACGGAAGCCAGGCTTGATGCGTAACCTGAATCTATGAAATCAGCACGCCATCTCCTGCGCCTGACTGCGGTTCTCTTTTCAATTTGGCTTTTGCTTTGTCTCGTAATCGGCATTGTGGCGGGAGAGTGGGCGCTGCATCCCTGGCGGCGCGCGCTGGGACCGGAGGATGAAGCGCTTGCGCATGCGATTGCGCAGCGCAATCATGCGTCGCTCTCCGAGGTTTCCGTCGTCGCCGCGGACGGCATATCGCTGCGAGGCTGGAACATGAGGCCGATTGCAGGCAATGGCGATGCTGTGATTCTGCTGCATGGCGTGGGGGACAATCGAATGGGCATGTTGGGCTATGCGGACCTGCTGCTCGGCCACGGGTATGCGGTTCTGTTGCCCGACGCGCGGGCGCACGGAGAGAGCGGTGGCGGTCTGGCAACTTATGGAGTGATGGAAGCGGGGGATGTGAGGCGCTGGTACGACTGGCTTGAGACGGCGGAATCGCCGCGCTGCATCGACGGGCTGGGAAACTCGATGGGCGCGGCGCTGTTGCTGGAGTCGCTCCAGACGACGCCGGGCTTTTGCGCAGTGGTGGCGGAATCTCCCTTTGCAAATTTTCGAGAAGCGTCTTATGACCGGCTCGGGCAGTGGAGCGGAACGGGACCCTGGTTCGGACGCACTCTGCTGTGCCCTGCCGTTGAAATTGGTTTGCTTGAAGCGCGCTGGAAACATGGAATTGATTTGGCGCAAGACTCGCCGGAAAATGCTGTGGCTGCCAGCAATGTTCCTGTCCTGCTGATTCACGGCAAAAAAGACATCAAGCTACCTCCTTATAACTCGGAAGAGATTCAGACGCGCAATCCCGCTGTATCTTTGTGGGAGCCTGCGGATGCAGGGCATACCGGCGCGGCAGCCGCAGAGCCTGACGAGTATAACCGCCGAGTCATTGGATGGTTTGAAAGCCATGATGCGCCGGGGCGAGTTGAGGGACGGCGGTAACATGGTTGCTATCCACCCGTCATTGATTGGAGTTATACCAGGACTTATTTGCGCTTTGCGAAGTTCAGCGGAACGCCTAGCTGAAACCAGAAGGCATTGCCGCGCGATTTGTTTTCAACCAGAGTGTCGCGATAGTACTTGAATGCGAAGGCGCTGTGCTCTCCGAAGAAGATGCGAAGTTGTGGACCGATAGCCAGATCGCGGCCTCGGTTGCCGCCCGCGACCGGCGCGCCATTCAGTTGGTCGTCCGTGGTCTGCTTGTAAAGATAGCCATTGAGGCCGATGGAAGCTTTCTTCGAAACGGCTCTTATGGCGGTGTATTCCCACGTGAGTTCGTTGCCGCCGCGATAGCCCGTTGCGCTGTCCTTGAAGTTCACGATGTAGTCCACCTTGGAACTGGCCTCCCACGCGGCCTTCTTCGAGAGATAAGTGAAAGCGCCCACTGGACCCGCCGCAAAGTTATGCTGCCCAATGTTGAGCACGGCGGATTTATCGTACGGCGCGCCGGGAAGAAAGAAATCGCCCTGATAGAACCAGTGCCAGTTTCCCTTGTTATACGCCACTCCAAGGGGGATAAGATCGACATTGCCGAGGCCGAATTTTTCGTACTTTCCCGGCGCGACGTGCAGCTCCTGATAGACAGCCGGAATCCCGATGGTACTGGCTAACATTCCACCAAAGACGGGAACGCCCCAATTGTGCTCGATTTTCACCGCATTGGCGAAAACTCTCACTTTGAACTCCGGCGCGGCGCTCTGGCCGGCTGAGTTGTCCATCTCGTTAGCCGAATAAACGATGCTGAACGTGAACAGCCCTGTTGCCTTGGGCGGCGGCATCATGCCCTGCAGGACGGTTTCCGCTCCCACGGGATAGACGCTTGCGCCATTTTCGGTTGCGTGCGCCCCGGTGCTCAACAGCATCCCTGCCAGCAGGCACCCCATAAGGCGCTCCCAAGCGCAGTTTCCCCTCCTCTGTGTGCTCATTTTTCCCAATCCGCCTTGTGAAACAGTCCTTTCCTGTCGCTTCTGACGGGAACGGCTGGCTCCTTGATTTTTCCACTGTGATCACAGCTTAAATGGGAACGGGATGGTCCCGATAGCCTGCGAACTTCATCGGTGGAAGCACTGGAACGCGATGGGCCGGAATCGAACGCGCTTCGCCTCATTTTCGCGCCCGCCAATCCCACCGGTTGCGCCTGAGCTGGCTGCGGGGACCCGGTCTGTTCGTGTATGTTGACCGCAGAGCCAGTTTTGGATTCCGGAGCGCCACGCGTATGCCAACTTTTGCAGCCATCGATATCGGTTCCAACTCGTGCAGGTTGAAGATTGCCAGGGTTGCGGCGCACCAGTTGAAGACACTGCATGAGGACCGCGAGGTGACGCGGCTGGGGACAAGCGTCTTCGAGTGCGGGCTGGTTTCGCCGGAGGCGATGGCGGCGACGCTGCAGGCGCTGAAGCGGTTTCAGCGGGCGGTGCAGTTGCACGGGGTGGACCAGATTCGGGTGGTGGCCACCTCGGCGATGCGCGACGCGCGCAATGGGCCGGTATTCCAGGCGATGGTGAAGGCCGAGACGGGCTGGGAGATGGAGATCATCTCCGGGCTGGAGGAAGGCCGGCTGATTCATCTGGGCGTGATGGGAGGCGGCGAAGCTCAAGCCGCAAATCGAGCCGAGCCTGACACTGAGGCCGCAGCGGCCGGCCGGGTGCTGCTGGTGGACCTGGGCGGCGGAAGCTGCGAGATTACGCTCTCCGAGCGGAAGCGCATCCTGGAGACTTTGAGCCTGCCGCTGGGCGCGGTGAGGCTGACCGAAGAGTTTTTGCCGGCCGACCCGGCGCCGGCCGAGGGACTGGCGCGGATGCGGCAGTTGATTGCCCGCGAGCTGCGCCTGGCCCATAGCAGAATCCGGCCGGAGAACATCTCGCAGGTCATCGGCACTTCGGGCACGGCGGCGGCGCTGAGCGAGGCGGTTGCGGCGGTGGCGAGGAAGGGAACCGGCAAGGCAGGCAAGCCGCCGGGCAAGCCGGGGAAGAAGGCCGCCGGTAAATCCGTCGACAAGGTAATCCAGGTTCTTGCGCTTAGCCAGGCCCCTCTGGCGCAGGTGGCCGGGATTGTTCCCACGAGCGAGGTGCGCAGGCTGGCCGACGAACTGGTCCCGATGACGCTGGCCGAGCGCGTGGCTGTGCCGGGCATCGGGCCGCGGCGAGCGGAGATCATCGTTGCCGGCACGCAGGTTTTTGCCGAACTGCTGGAGAGCTTCGGACTGGCAGGCTTCCGCTATTCGCCGCTGGGGCTGCGCGACGGCATTCTGGCCCAGATGCTGGCCGAGCAGGATGCCCGCGCCAAGGCGCACCGCGAATTCGAGCACGAGCGCTGGGAGAGCGTGCTGGCCACGGCGCGGCGTTATGGCGTCGATCCCCGCCATGCCGAACCGGTGCGCACCCATGTGGTGCAGCTCTTCCGCGAGCTCAAGCCCGTGCACCAGCTCGGGCC
>JBAVYF010000431.1:0-1869 GCA_049698655.1 Occallatibacter sp.
GACGCTCACCGTCAGTAACACCGGCGGCGCGCCGCTGGCCGATGTGGGCTTCCAGATTACAGGGCTCTCCGCAACCAGCTTCTCTTATGGCCCGACCACCTGCGGAACGACGCTGGCCAACGGCAGCAGTTGCACGGTGCAGGTGGTCTTCACCCCAACCGCGGCGGGCGGCGCCTCGGCTTCGCTGGCGGTCTCTTCGTCCTCATCCGGCGTCGCGGCAGTCCCCGTGCCGCTCAGCGGAACCGGGCAGACTCCAGCGGGACTCAACGTGAGCCCGGCGCAGCTTGCCTTTCCCATCGTCACGCCGGGCCAGTCCAGCCCGTCCCAGACGGTGAACATCACCAACACCGGCGGCTCTGCGGCTACCTCGCTCACTTTGACGGCGGCACCTCCCTTCAGCCTGGTGCAGAACACCTGCGGCTCCAGCCTGGCAGCTAACACAAGCTGCTCCACCGGGGTGATCTTCTCGCCCTCCCTCAACGGGCCGTATGCGGGCACGCTGACCATCGCATCCCCCTCGCTGGCGGCCTCGGCCATTGTGCCGCTCAGCGGGACGGGCGGAACGCCGGGTTCGGTTGAGGCGCTGCCCAGTCTGGTGGCTTTTCCTCAAATCGGGGTGGGCCTCACCAGCGCTCCGGTCACGGTGACCCTCACCAACCCCGATAGCGTGAACAGCCTCGGCAATTTTACGGTTGCGGTCACGGCGGGCTTCCGGCTGGTGAGTACGACCTGCACTTCCACGCTTGCCGCCGGCGCCAGTTGTATGGCCGTCGTCGAATTCGCGCCCACCAGCCCCGGCCCGCAGAACGGAAGCCTGACCGTGAGCAGTAGCGCGTTGCCGACCGGCGCGTTTGTGCCGCTGTCCGGCATGGGCTTCGACTTCTCCCTTGCGCCCTCCGGCTCGTCCAGCCTGACTATCGCCAACGGCCAGACCGCCGACTACAAGTTGGTGATTACGCCGCTGCTGGGTGGGCAGGGCGTCTTCACCTTCCAGTGCGGCACGCTCCCCCCGTACTCGGCGTGTACCTTTAACCCAACCAGCGAAGGCATTCCCGCCAACACGACGGGCAATGTCGTGGTGGAGATTGCCACCGGGCTCACCACGGCCACGGCCCGCTCCTCGCCTCCGCCCGCATGGCCGGTTCTTCCGCTGGCCTGCGGCCTCGTGCTCGCGCCGCTTGCCCTGGGGCGTCGCCGCAAGGTGCTGTTGCTGGTCGCGCTGCTGGCAATTCTGGCGGGCAGCGTCTCCAGTTGCACCTCCTCGGGCGTCATCTCGGGAGGAAATGTTCCGGGCTCCGGCCCCGGCATTACCTCGCCGGGAACCTTCCCGGTTGTCGTCACCGCGACCTCGAACGGCGTCCAGCACCAGGTCACCCTCACACTCATCGTGGACTGAGCGGCGCGGAGGCAAAACGCAAACGAAAACCGGCTATACTCTATTTTTCAGACCCTCACAGGAACGCGTACAACCGGCCGTTCAGAAGGCCGCGAATGGGGATTGCAGCGAATGACAACCAAAGTTACCGTCGAAGATGTGGAGCAGGTGGCCGAGCTGGCCCACCTGGAGCTGAAGCCGGAGGAGACGCCGGCGATGCAGCGAGACTTGAACGCCATTCTGGAATATGTGACACAGTTGAACGAGCTGAATACGACGGGCGTGGCGCCGCTGGCCCAAGTGAGCGAATTAGTCAGCGAGTTGTTCAACGATGGGTCGGGCCAAGGCGTACTGCGCGCTGATTTGCCCGTGCCCTCGCTGGATCGCGCCGCCGTGATGCCCCAGGCACCGGAGACGGACGGCGTCTTCTTCAAGGTGCCCAAGGTGATTGAGCGGTAGGAGAGGGTTGAGGTTTCCCACCCTTTCGCCAGAAA
>JBAVYF010000432.1:0-2379 GCA_049698655.1 Occallatibacter sp.
TTGCAAAAGCATGCAGCCTTTTGGGTTCCTTGCTGATTTTCTCATTCTGTGTGGCGCTTCTCACGCTCGCGCCGACAGTTAGCCTTGCGCAGGTCTCCACGGGAGACATTCTTGGCAATGTCTCTGACCCCAATGGAGCCGCATTACCGGGCGCGAGCTATGCTGTAAACCTGTAACCGTTTTGTTAGAGCATTACTGGGCACAAGCCCTGACAAGGGGGATTCGAGTGAAAAGTGGATCTGCAATTTGTCTGTTTGTCTTGATTCTGTTGATTGTAACTGCATCGTTCGGCGGGCTGCTTGCTCAGGATGCATCACCTTCTGGCAACGCGGCGGTTATAACTCGAGGGGTGGACTTTGTCAATATCGATGAGATCATGAATGCGGCGATTGCACAAGGGACGATTCCTGGCGGGGTCGTGCTGATTGGACACAACGGCAAGGTGGTTTACCGCAAGGCCTTCGGCTCGCGCTCTCTGGAACCGGGCAGGGAAGTCATGACCGTGGACACCATCTTCGATCTTGCTTCGTTGACAAAATGCATTGCCACGGCCACTTCCGTTATGGAGTTAGTGCAGGAAGGGAAGGTCCGCCTCAACGATCCGGTGGAAGCCTACTTGCCGGAGTTTGCCAAAAATGGAAAACGTGACATCACTGTCCGGGAACTGCTCACGCATTTCTCCGGGCTGGCGCCAGACCTCGATCTTAAGATGGCGTGGAAGGGGCGCGATGTAGCGTACCAGATGGTCATGGACGCGAAGCCCGTTGTTCCACCCGGCTCGAGCTTCCTTTACAGCGATATCAACTTTGAAACGCTCGGCTTCCTGGTCGAGAAAGTCTCTGGCATGAGCTTAGATGAATACGCCGCGAAGAATGTGTTTGAACCACTGGGGATGAAAGATACGCGCTATCTGCCGCCCGCGGAATGGCTTCCGCGCATCGCGCCCACCGAGTACGATGAAAGCAATCGTATGCTGCGCGGCACAGTGCATGATCCGACTGCGCGTCGCATGGGCGGTGTAGCGGGACATGCCGGATTATTTTCTACCGCCGATGATCTTTCAAAATATGCGCAGGATATGCTCTCCGGCTTCCATATACTTTCGCCACTAACCGTGGAGAAAATGTCCACTCCGCAGCAACCGCCCACGGCGGCTTCGCTGCGCGGTCTGGGCTGGGACATCGATTCGCCGTTTTCCATCTTTCGTGGAGAGTTTCTTCCGGCCGGCTCCTTCGGACACACCGGGTTCACCGGAACTTCGCTACGGATCGATCCAGTTACGGATAGTTATGTGATTCTGCTTACCAACGGGGTTCATCCGCACGGTGATGACGCCTCGATCGTGAATTCGCTGCGCGCTCGGGTTGCCTCCGCCGCTGTTCAGAGCCTGGGACTCTCAGTTTCAGACGATCAAAAACTGCGCCTGGCGCGCATCACTGGTTACAACGAGGCAATGTTTTCGGCGCGCCTTCTGACCGCTCGCAATGGTTCGGTTCGCACCGGCATCGACATGCTCGAGGCCCACGGTTTTGCCGAACTCCGCGATGGCGGCAGAGCAACAACCAAGGTTGCATTGGTCACGAACCAAACTGGGCTGGACTCGCGAGGCAATCGCACCATCGATGTGTTGGCCAAGGCGCCGGGCATCCAGCTTGTCGCTATCTTCAGTCCCGAGCACGGCGTTACTGGAAGCGTGGACACGACCGAGATTGGCGATTCCAAAGACGCGACAACCGGGATTTCCGTCTATAGCGTCTATGGAGATTCCCGCGCCAAGCGCCATCCATCGTTGGAGGTGTTGAAGTCGGCGGATGTGATCGTTTACGACATTCAGGACATCGGAACACGTTTTTACACCTACGAAACCACGCTTGGCTACTTCATGGAAGCAGCAGCCCAGACGGGCCAGAAAATCTTCGTCCTCGACCGCCCAAATCCCATCAACGGCGCTTACGTTCAGGGTCCTATCAGCGACAAGGGTCGCGAAAGCTTTATTAACTATGGGCAGATTCCAATTCGTCACGGCATGACGATCGGCGAACTGGCGCGTTTTTATAACTCAGAACGCGGCATCAACTCTAAACTGACGGTAGTCCCCATGGAGGGCTGGCAGCGTGGCGATTGGTTGGATTCTACCGGAGTTCTATGGGTAAATCCTTCTCCTAATATGCGCAGCCTGACCGAAGCGGTTCTCTATCCCGGACTTGGAATCCTGGAGGCAACCAATGTTTCGCTGGGGCGCGGCACCGATACTCCCTTCGAGCTATTGGGCGCTCCGTGGATTCAGCCGCTGGAGCTTGCCGCCTATCTAAATGCGCGAGCCATCACCGGTGTCCGCTTTGTGCCGACAGAATTCACGCCCAACGCCAGCGTGTACGC
>JBAVYF010000433.1:0-3470 GCA_049698655.1 Occallatibacter sp.
TACCCCCTCCCCCCTATTTCCTGTGAAACTGTGAAACTGTGAACTTCCGGCCCCCACCTCACCCCACTTTTTATTTTCAAAACCTTGCAGTTTAATTCTGCGATGCTGATCTAGGTAAACTGAAAGCAATGACCGAGATCAAGGAATTCATCCGCCGCCTGCCCAAGGCCGAGTTGCACCTGCACCTGGAAGGCGCCATTCTGCCCGCGACCCTCGTCGAGCTGAGCGCTCGCCACGATGCGCGCCCGCTTACGCTCGCCGAGGCCGAGGCGCTCTACCAGTTCACCGACTTCACCAGCTTTCTCAATGCCTTTAAGGCCGTAACCCGCCTGCTGATCGACCCGGAAGACTACGAACTGGCCGCTTGGCGCATGATGGAGCATCTCGCCTGCCAGGGTGTGGTCCATGCTGAGGTTTATATCGCTGTCGGCGTCATCTACCTGTGGCGCAACCACGATCCGGCGGCCTTCGAGCCGATCTTCGCCGCCCTGGAACGTGCCCGCGAGCGCGCTGAGCGCGAGCTCGGCCTTTCGATCTACTGGATCTTCGACGCCGTGCGCCACTTCACTGTTGAGGAGGCCGAGCGCGTCTTTCTCAAGGCCGCCGAACTCAAGCCCGCTCACCCTTCGATCATCGGAATCGGATTAGGCGGCGACGAGCGCCGCACCGGCTCTGAGCCTTTCCGCGCCTTCTATGCCGCGGCCGCGCAGGCCGGCTTGCGCCTCACCAACCACGCCGGCGAAACCACTGGACCTGTGGCCATCTGGGAAGCGCTCGCCATCGGCTCGGAGCGCATCGGCCACGCTGTCTCGGCCCTGAATGGCCCAAATCTTCTCCAGGAGTTGAAAGCACGAGAAGTGCCGCTGGAGTTGTGCCCCACGTCGAATGTCCGCACCGGCGTCTGCCCCTCGTTTGCCGCTCACCCGTTGCGCCGCTACTTTGACTTGGGATTGATGGTCACGCTCAACTCCGACGACCCCGCCTTCTTCGGCTCCGATCTGGCCAACGAATACCTGCTGGCCCACACCGAGCAGAAATTCACCCGCGACGAACTCCGCCAACTGGCCAGCAACTCCATCCGCGCGAGCTTCCTTCCTACGGAGACAAAAGCCGCGTGGCTCGCTCGAATCGACTCGGCTGAGTAAACAGAACTGTGTTTGGCCTGTGAAATTCCAAATACTGAAACAAACCTGTCGGCCGTCACATCCAATTCGGCCATACTGCGGTATTCTGTTTGTGTAGGAGGAAGCCAGTTCATGTCCACTGAACCCGAAGCCCTGACCGTCACTGAAGAATCCGAAGAGACAAATGAATCCAGCGCCCTGCGGGTGATCGGTTGGCTCTCGGTGGGAATGGTCGTGGCCGCGCTCGGCATCTTCGTGGGCCGCGAACTCCGCAACCGCTACAAGTTCAAGCGCCGCACTCCCTACGACTTCTACTCGAACGCCGGCGAACAGCAGACCGGCGAGTTCGGCCTGGGCATCTAGCGCCTGGTCCTCATTCAGATTGCATATACCGCCTACGGGCGGCATTTTGCATTTGGAATGGAACATCGCTCTAGCCGTGAGGAATGCTTGCCACCGGAGAACTGATCCCGGTGCAACATCGGCTCAACGGGCGCGGGCCAGAACGACGGTCACGTCATCAGCTTGCTCCGCCTCGCCGATCCAATCCGCCACGGAGCCGGCAATGACATCGCCGATGCGAGAGAGCGGCTGTTGACGATGCTCCTGGATCAACGCAATCAGGCGTTCCTCGCCGAATTCGCCTGAGTCGTTCTCCGATTCGGTAATGCCGTCGCTGAAGGCGACGAAGAGATCGCCCGGCTGCATCATGATCGTGGATTCACCATAGGCCGCGCCATCAAATAGTCCGACGACCGTGCCGGAGGTGTCGAGGCGGGAGACGCGTCCATTCTCGGCAAACATAATGGGCGGCAGGTGGCCGGCATTGCAATACGTCATCTCGCGCATTGCCGCGTCATAGCAGCCGAGAAACATGGTCGCGTACTTCTCCGGCGAAGTGCAGCGAAAAAGCTGATAGTTCAAGGTGGTCATCAACGTGCCGACAGAAGGCCACGATTGGGCGGCGCCGTCTCCCCGACGGGATATGCTGCGGTCAACATTGGAGAACGCGCCATCTCCCGATGCGGTCAGCATCGATACCGTATCCGGCTCCAGCGAATATGCGCGAACGAAGGCATGTGCGGTGGCCATCAACAGAGCAGCGGAAATTCCCTTTCCGCTGATATCGCCCACCGCCAGCACCAGCCTGTCGCTGCCCAGAGGAATGAAGTCGTAGTAGTCTCCGCTTACTGAGCGCGCGGGACGGCAGACGCCGTAAACCTCCAGGGATGCGAGTTCCGGGAACTTGTGGGGGAAGAGAACGTTCTGCACTTCGTAGGCGATGGCGAGTTCGCTCTCCATTTGCTGCATCCGTTTCTGCTCGGCTGCGAACTTGACCAGCGATTCGGTCATGGAGTTGAATGATTGTTCCAGCACCGCCATCTGGTCGCGGCCGCGAATCTGGATGCGATGTGTGAGATCGCCGCGGTTTACATGCTCCGTGGCGCGATAGAGGTCCGCAACCGCGCGCGTCATGCTGCGCGATAGCCGAATGCCTATATAGAGCGCCATCAACTCAACCAGGCCGAAGAGTATCGCAATGCCGAGCAGTCCGTACCGCAGTATCTTCACATTGTCGCCCAGCGTGGCGAACAGGATGCTGTAAAGCAGCGACGGCCTAGTGGTAACACCGATTGCGCAGGTTTGCGATTCTCCGGTCTTCCAATCGAGAGCATCGAAGATTGTGTAATAGGGAAATGTTGGGTCGAAGCGGCTGGTGGACGGCGAAATGCGCTCAGTCTCCACGCGCTGGCGCATCGAGAACTCTGTAGGTTTGGCCTTTTCCGGGGATTGGAGTTGAATTTCGCCTCCACGATCAGGTGGAAATAAAGTCGCCGAGCCCAGGTGCGCAGTTGCCGACTGAAGCAGTTCTGCCGTGATAGGAATATTGGAGATTACGGTGAACCGTTTGCCGCCCTCGGCCCAGCGCTTGACCGCGCGCAGATACAGGATGTTCCCATCCAGAACAAAACCGCTGAAATCTCCCTTGATCGTATCCGGCACTTTGGCGGGGTGTGCCTTGACGAGCGCTCCTTTGGTGGAGAGCATGAAACCCTCGTCTCCTTGCCACACGGTGACGGTGCGCTCAGGGAAATTCTCGCCCGAGATGGCGAAAACTTTCGCGGCGATCTGCTGATCCCATTTCCCGGAGTGCTCCATAACACCCAGTTGCACTGCCAGAGCATCATTCGTCGCTTTCAGATGTTGCAACTCCGACTGCAAATTCGAGATCGCAACATACGTGGCAAATTGCCCGGCAAACAGATAGCCGCTCACGCCAGCCATCATCACCAGCAGCACAATGGGGATGACCCCGATGAATATATAGGTGACGATCAGCCGATG
>JBAVYF010000434.1:0-12586 GCA_049698655.1 Occallatibacter sp.
CAGCCAGGCTGCCCAGCGCCGCCATCACTACCAGAATCCCCAGCATCGACCGCCAACTGCGCCGCCTCGCCGGAATTCCCAGGAAGAGCAGCAAGGCCAACACCGCGCCGCCCTCCGCGCCTGCCCATCCTCTGCTCTTGCCGGGCAGCTTGGGATAGAGCAGAGCAGCGCTCGGCGACGTCGTGTAAACCGTGGCGGTCGCCGTCCCGCTCGTCGTGCCGGAACTCAGCGTTACCGGCGAGCCACTGGTGACTGAACAGGTGGGCGGATCCGTCAGGTTGGTTGGAGAGGTCAGCACGCAAGACAGCGTCACCGTTCCTGCATAAAGGGTGCTCGAACTGACTGTGACGGTCGAAGTTGCGGTCCCTCCCGGCGCAATGGAGGCGCTCGGCGACGTCGCCGACAGCGCAAACGTGGACTCCGTCACCGTAACCGTTGTTGAGCTATTTGTCTTCGATGCATAGGTCAAGTCGCCGCTGTAGGTCACCGTCAGCGTGTCCGTGCCGACCGCCAGGCTCCCAGCCGGAACGGTGAAGGTATAGCTGCCGCTCGCCAACATCTGTGCCCCGGAGTTATAGCTGCCGCTGGTCAGTGTTACCGCTCCAGTCGGCGTTCCGCTGCCGCCGGTCACCGAAACGGGCACGGAAAGACTCTCGACGGTTGTCACCGGATTGGGCGTGGGGGGAGTCACGTTTATGGTCGCCGCCGCCGTGCCGGTCGACGAACTCCAGTAGTTCACCAGTTGCGTTGCATCCACGCTGCCCAGCCCGCTTGCCAGATCGTATCCAGTCTTGGTGTCGTAGCCGCTCAAGTAGTAGTTGCCTGCCGTGTTCAACGCGCAATTCGTAGTGCCGCTGGTGCAGGGCACCGAGTTATTGCCCACCGTCACATCGCGAAAGATCGAGCTCGAATGGGCGCCGTTGTACAAGCTGTAGAGAGTGGCGGGCAACCCTGCCCCCAGCCGGCTGCCGGTCTTCTGCTGGACTAGGGCCAGGATGCCGGCAAAGGCCGGCGCGGAGGTGGAGGTGCCGCCATAGCCGTCAAAATCGCCTGCCGCTATATTCGAGCAATTCAGCGTGACGGTCGTTCCGCCGAAATTCTTTCCCGACGAGCTGTCGCAGATCAACCAGGTTGCGGAGTCGGCGCCGTTGCCTGCCATCAACGACACATCCGGAAGATCGCGTTTCCCATCCGACGGCACACCCGTTCCAGTCTGCCACGAGGGCTTGCTGTAGCCGGCGCAAGTTGCGCCCGAGCCCGTTGCACAACTGCTCGCGCCGCCGCTGCCGGCGATGATATTGGCGCTGGTGCCCGTCCAGGGCACGTTTTCGGCGAGGAAGTTGGTGTCGCTTTGTACCGAGTCATTCCAGACCGACTCCGGAATGAGGCCCTTAGCCGTCCGGTAATAGGTTGGGGAACCGGCAGTGCCCAGCACCTCGTTCACATAGGTTGAAAACGAACTCTCCAGCCCATAAAAATCCGTTCCGCCCACCGCGATGTTATACGGCGTCGAGGCATACCCACTCACCGTCAATCCGTCAATTGCAGTTCTAATCGTACCGCTTCTGTCGCCGTCGCAACTGGCCGACCCGGTGTCGCCGGTCGAAACCGTCACCGCGATGCCCTGCGTCGCCGCCTGCTCCCAGTAGCCTTTGATCAGTACGTTGTCGTGGCCCATGTCGGCTTCGCACGCGCCGAAGCTCAGGCTGAAGATGTCCACCAGATTGGCCGTTATCGCCGCATCTATCCCTGTGATGAGGTCCGTAGAGGCGTAGTAGTAGATTGTCGCCCCCGGAGCCAGACCGCCCGAAAGTTCAGTGTCAATATATGCTTCGCCGCTGTCGCTCGCGACCCATCCACTGCCTGAAGGTGTGTTTGAGCATGAGATGGAAGAGGTGCAATATTCGAGGGTGGGGGTGGTTGAACTGCCGATAAACGAGCTCCGGTAGGTTCCCACGATGCTGGCGGAGATCGTTGCATCGCCGCCAACGCCGATATTCACACCCGCGCCCGTACATCCCGCGCTGGAGCCGCAGGCCGTCCCCGAGAAGGCGGAGTTGAGGGGGTTTGGCGTGTCATAAATGGTCGCCGCATCCGCAGGGACGATATAGAGAAAGTAGCCGCCGGTTGTATCCGTAAGGCTGGGTCCCGGCCCGTTGACCGACAGGGCGTCCGCCGGCTCCAGCCGCCTGGCCTGCGGATTGAACTTGCCCGCGGTTCCGCGCTCAGAGTGCGGCCTGGGCCGGATGGTATTCAGTCGCGCGACGCCTTTCACCACGGTGACCAGCGCCGAGGGAATCTGCGGGTCGGTCGTATTCGAGGTGAACTGCTGCTCGCCGGCCTGAAAGGAGTGAATCGAGGTGTGAAACGCCTCCTCCACCTGGCTTACCGACCCACTGAAGGCTATATTCGTACGCCCGGTCGAGACCGGCTCCACTTGAAGCCCGTGCGACTCCAGCCAGGCCACAAGAGCCGCGATGTCCGAATCCGCCGGGCCATAGAGTTGGCCGAACTGCTGTGGGGTGAGCCACTTGTGGTAGTTTGGCGAGGATTTGTCCTGCAACTGGGCCAGATACTGGTCGAGCGCCGCCTGCTGCTCGCTGGAGCGCGACAGCACCAGGCGCATGTGGGTGAGTTGGGTTGCGGCATCGGCCTCGCCCTGGTCGTACTCCGCCCGCGCCAGACGCGGCACGTTCCCTTTCAGCGTCGTCAGCGACGACTCATCCACATATGAGGTAATCCGCGGGGCAATCGTGGAATTCTGGGCCAGCAGCGCCGCCGAGCAGAGCAATGCTCCAGCTAATACACCAAGGGGGGACGCCTTCATGGAGCGCATAGTGGTCTTCCTAGACCCTTCCTTCGGGGAAAACCCCCGACCTTGCAAAAAGTTGCGGTTGCAACTGAATCTTACCGTTAAAAGCAACCATGCGCCACACGCCATCCTGAACTGAGATGCGTGAGCCGCGAGAATCAATTGTGCAGTTTAGAGAGGGCAGACGTAGTCCCTTTTTGCTCATAAAGCGTGGGAATCTTTCTCAAAATGGGGAAAATTCCTACTCTGGTCCCTTTCTTCGCATCCCGCAACAGTGCCTAGTGAAAAACTTGAAGCCAGACGAGGGAATGATCGGAAAATCCAAGCGCCCACCCTCAAAAGCCGAGCGCAGGCAAACTGCCATATAGACGCAGTTTAACGAAGAAAGCTCACCCTGGGAAGCGAATAGGGGAAAAACTCGCACGAAGGTTACCAGGGCCGCCGGGGATGGCGGCTTGGGCAGGCGAACGCCTGTGCCGGCAATCCGGCGGATTTGATAGACTTCAATGCCGGAGGCATTCTCTCTTGGCGCACACATCGCATACCCCCCCGCTGACCCGGCTTTCTGAGGAGGAGAGCCTTTTTTTCGCAACTGTCCGGCAGTTTGCCGAGGAGGCTATCGCTCCGAAGGTAAGCGAAATGGACGAAGAACAACATCTGGCCCCCGGGCTGGTGGAGCGGCTCTTCGAGATGGGGCTGATGGGGATTGAGATTCCCGAGGAGTTGGGCGGCGCCGGCGGCAGCTTCTTCGACTCCGTGCTGGCCATCGAGGCGATCTCGACTGTGGATCCTGGCGTAGCGGTCCTGGTGGATGTGCATAACACCCTGGTGATCAATGCGCTGTGCCGCTGGGCCAGCGAGGAGCAGAAGAAACATTGGCTGTCGCGGCTGGCGGCCGGCACGGTGGGAGCCTATGCTCTGAGCGAGGCCGGCTCCGGCTCGGACGCCTTTGCGCTGCAAACGCGCGCGGAGGCGGTTGCGGGCGGCTACCGGCTGAACGGACGCAAGTTGTGGATTTCCAGCTCGCGCGAGGCAGGGCTGTTCATCGTCTTCGCCACGCTGGATCCGGCTGCGGGCTACAAAGGCATCACGGCGTTTCTGGTGGAGAAGGACACGCCGGGATTCACGGTGGGCCGCAAAGAGAGCAAGCTGGGGATTCGCGCCTCGAGCACCTGCGAGTTGCTCTTCGACAACTGCGAGGTTCCGGCGGCGAACCTGCTGGGCGAACCGGGCAAAGGGTACAAGATCGCCATCGAGACGCTGAACGAGGGGCGCATCGGGATTGGCGCGCAGATGCTGGGGTTGGCCGAGGGCGCCTGGGGTCACGCGCAGCGCTACGCCAAGGAACGGCGCCAGTTCGGCAAGCCGATCGTCGAGTTCCAGGCGGTGCAGTTTGCGCTGGCTGAGATGGCAACCGAGATCGAGGCGTCCCGGCTGATGGTCTACAACGCGGCGCGGCTGAAGGACGCCGGGCAGCCGTTTGTGCGCGAGGCGGCCATGGCCAAATACTTTGTCTCGCAGGTGGCCGAGCGGGTAGCAAGCCAGTGCGTGGAGGTCTTCGGCGGCAATGGCTTTGTGAAGGATTACCCGGCGGAAAAGTACTACCGCGACGCCAAGATCGGCAAGATCTACGAGGGCACTTCGAATATGCAACTGGCCACGATTGCCAAGTTGGTGCTGGGGCGGTAGCGCGATACAGGCAGATTGCCGCGCCTCATACAGTTAGTTGGAGGAGTCTCTCTGACGCGTGGCTTTTACGGCCGAGAGAATCCCAAAGCCGATCATGATAACCGCGCCCACCACAATCCAGTGCGTTGGCATGTGCACCAGGTGCGCGGCGTAAGCCAGTCCGCCGATCATGATTGCGAATCCGGCAGCATAAATCCCAAACGACATACGATCTCCTTACCGAGTCAGTGGTGCAGGTTGTGCCTGGTTTTGCGAACCAGGATTTGGACCCTCAGCTCACACCAACTGCGCTCGCCTGGCGGTTCGCGCCGGACTGGGCGGGGGATCGAGCAGTTTGGGCCTCGATGTGTTCTCTTCCGGCAGTTCATCGTGCAGAACCATGTTGAGCAGCGAGGTGTGAACCTGAATGCGGCCGTTGTAATCGATGTAGCCGAGCTTTCTGAAGCGATTCATGAAAAAGCTGACGCGGGACCGCGTGGTGCCGATCATCTCGGCAAGAGTCTCCTGAGTCACCGGCGGGAGCAGCGGCTCCGGCTCGCCCGGTCCACCAAACTCCGCCATCAGCAAGAGTGTCCGCGCCAAGCGCCTTTCGCTTGAGTTGAAGAGCTGATCGACCAGATCCGCCTGGGTTCGGATGCCACGGGTCAGAATGAACTGCATGAAAAAGTCGGAGAACGCGTGTTCCTCATGCAGGACGCGGAGCATCCGGGCTCTCTCTATCTCGAGCGCTACACAGGCGGATACGGCTGTGGCCGAAGCCGCTCGCACCGCTCCCACCGCCGCCATCGACTCTTCGCCAAAAAAGTCCCCCGCGGCGAGCATCGTTACCGTGGCCTCTTTTCCCCTCTTGGAGACGACGGTGGGCTTTGCCCGGCCGCTCTGGAGATAAAACACAGAGTCGGCTGAGCCTCCCTGGGAAAAGAAAGGCTGCCTTGCCGAGTGACGAAGGACGCTTCGCCCTGGCCCTTCAGTCGCCAGAAAAACGGCGGTATCAAAGTGATTCTTCGTTCTTCCATTCATCGAAACGGCCTCCTTCCGCATGCGGTCCGTCGAGGGATAAGCCTCATCTATGGTTGCGAACGGGCGTAGATGGACCGGCCTTCCGCTCCAAAGCGGGCAATGATGCGCACTCTCACAGGATTACGCAGCAATCGGCAATAGTCTGAGCGATTCTGACCAATCGTTGTATCGGACTGGAGGGAGGTAACCTGTGCGGAATGAGAGCGCCGTCTGCGGATGCAGTGGCTGCATTGGTTGGCTGACCATGCGCCGGCCACAAATTTACAGTTTTTGCGTCCTCTGGACGGCGCGGACGCCGGGGACGCGGCGCAGGCCGAGGACCATGCGATTGAGGTGGCCAACGTCTTCGGCTTCGGCGATCAGCTCGACGACGGCTTCGCCATTCTCGTCGTGACGGATATCGACGCCGCTGATGTTGGCGTTATCGTCGGAGATGACGGCGATCAGCTCCTTCAACATGCCGGCGCGGTCATCACAGGAGACGGTGATCTTGACGGGATAGCGCTGCGGCCGGCCGGCAGCCTCGCCGCCCACGCGGGACCACTCGACATTGATGCGGCGGTCGCTTTCGTAGAGCAGGTTCTGCACGTTGGGACAGCCGCGGGCATGGACGGCAACTCCTTTGCCGCGTGTGACGTAGCCGACGATCTCTTCGCCGCGAATGGGATTGCAACATCGGGCGCGATAGACGAGCAGGTCGTTCTGGCCCTCGACCTGGAGCGAGTCAGAGCCGGTGAGGTGCAGCTTGCGCACCGCGTCGGACATGGCCGCCTCGCCGGACTTGATCTCAGGCGCAGCCTCGGCCTCGGGCTGATTCATGTAAGCGGGAGCCAGCTTATTGAGCACCTGGCGGGCGGAGTGCTTGCCTTGGCCCAGAGAGGCCAGCAGATCAATGGCCGTAGCCACGCCATATTCATTGGCGACGCGGCCCAGGTCCTGGTCGCTGATCTGGCTTTGCGGCACCTTGTATTTGCGCGCCTCACGCTCCAGCAGCTTGCGCCCTATCTCGACGGCGCGACGGCGGTGGTCTTCGTTGAGCCAGTGCTTGATCTTGTTGCGGGCACGGGGACTTTTAACAAAAGTCAACCAGTCGCGGCTAGGCTTGTGGTCTTTCTGCGTGACAATTTCAACGATGTCGCCGGTGTGCAGCTTGGTGCGCAGGGGCGCCATGCGGCCGTTGACCTTGGCGCCGACGCAGGTGTGGCCCACCTCGGTGTGGATGGTGTAGGCAAAATCGACGGGCGTGCCGTCGGCCGGGATTACGACGACCTTTCCCTTGGGCGTGAAGGTGTAGACCTCGTCGGGATACAGGTCCATCTTCAGGCTGGAGAGGAATTCGTTGGGGTCGGTCATCTCCTTTTGCCAGTCGACCAACTGCCTGATCCAGTTCAACCGCTCCTCGTCGCGGGCCGTGACCGCGGCGCCGCCCGACTTGTACTTCCAGTGGGCGGCGATGCCTTCCTCGGCGATGCGGTGCATCTCCTCGGTGCGGATCTGCACCTCGAACTGGTGGCCGGTGGGGCTCATCACCGTGGTGTGCAGCGACTGATAGCGGTTGGCGCGCGGCATGGCGATGAAGTCTTTGATGCGCCCCGGCACCGGGCGCCAAAGCGTGTGGATGAGACCGAAGACGGCGTAGCAGGCGGCCACGTCCTGGGTGATGACGCGGACGGCCAGCAGATCGTAGACCTGATCGAAAGAAACTTTGGAGCGCTGCTGTTTTTGAAAAATGGAATAGATGCGCTTGATGCGCCACTCGACGCGGGCGTGAATGTTGTTTTCGCGCAGTTGCTCGGCGAGCGTGTCTTCCACGCCGCGCAGGAACTGCTCGCCCTCGACGCGGCGGGATTCGACGGCCGCCGAGACCTGCTCGTAGCTGACCGGGTCGGTGTAGCGAAAGGCCAGGTCCTCCAGCTCGCCGCGCACCTTGCCCATGCCCAGCCGGTGCGCCAGAGGCGCGTAGATCTCCAGAGTCTCCCGCGCGATGGCCACCTGCCGGTCGGGCTTCAAATGCTCAAGGGTGCGCATATTGTGCAGCCGGTCGGCCAGCTTGATGAGCACCACGCGCACGTCCGAGACCATGGCCAGCAGCATCTTGCGCACGTTTTCGGCCTGGCGGTCCTCGCGATTGGCGAACTCGATCTTGTCGATATTGGTGACGCCCTCGACGATGTGCGCCACCTGGTCGCCAAAGCCGGCCGCAATCTCCTCATTGGTGGCGGGCGTGTCCTCGACCGAGTCGTGCAAAAGGCCCGCGGCGATGGAGGTCGAGTCCATCTTCATCTCCGCCAGCACCTCGGCCACTTCGAGCGGGTGGATAATGTATGGCTCGCCCGAGGCCCGCATCTGCCCCGCATGGTGCCGGACGCAGAACTCCCAGGCCTTGCGAATAAGAGAGATGTCTTCGCTGGGGCGGTTGGCGTGGACCTGCTTGAGCAAAGCCTCAACCCGCCGGTCAATGGCCTGCTGGTCAATGGCGTGCCAGTCGGGGCCGTGCGCGACAGACTGCGTCTTCCCCGTGGGAGCCGGGGCCGCACCGGGAACCTCTGCGGGTATGGGTTGCGGGACAGTCGCCATACTTCATTATAGGCCGCTTGCGTTTGTGGCACATGAATGAGCACTGGATTACCGTTCGCTGCGATGCCGAGTTGGGCTTCGATCATTGATAGGATGGGGGTAAGATGAACCAGACCAAGGGAGCACATTGACCAAGCCGCGCACCCCCCGACCTGCTACGACCCAAAAGGCGCCCAAGGCCGCCAAGCCCGCAGTGCCTCTTGAACGGATTCATGAGAAAACTCATCCTGCGCGACGGCAGGATGGCCGCGATTCCAAGGCAGATGCACGCGCAGGAGCCAAAATCAGCCGCCGCGCCGCCGACCGGCTGCGGTCAGGCCATTTGTGGGTTTACGCCTCCGATATCGAGTCTCTGGAACTGCCCGCTGGCAACCCTCCGGCGCTCGTGCCCGTGGCCGACAGCCGTGGGCTGCTGTTGGGCACTGCGCTTTATAGTCCCACATCACAGATTGCTCTGCGGCTCATCTCGCGCTCGGAGTTAGACGAGGCCGCATGGCTCCAGTTGCTGGAAATCAGGCTGCGCGCGGCAATCCGGCGGCGGCGTCCGTTGCTCGACGAGCGGACCAACGCCTGCCGGTTGTGCTTCAGCGAGGCCGACGAGCTGCCCGGCCTGGTGGCGGACAAGTACGGCGACCTGGTGATTTTGCAACTGCTGGCCAAGGGGCTGGACTCTGCCGCGGTGCGCGAAACCTGCGTGCGCGTGCTGCGCGACGAGCTGGAGCCGGCAGTGATTCTGGAACGGCCCGACCCGAGAGTGCGCGAACTGGAGGGGTTGGCGACGCCAAATCCGGCTCCGCTATGGCTCGCCGACGCTGCGGCTCCGGCCGCCAGCACGCAATTCCGGCTCAACGGCCTGGTCTTCGAGTATGACGCCAACTCCGGGCAGAAGACGGGAGCCTTCCTCGACCAACGAGCCAACTACGCCGCCGCCGCCGAGTGGGCGCGCAAGCTGGGCTTGGCGAATCGCGACGGGGGAGGACGGGCGCTGGACGTCTGCTGTTACCAGGGTGGCTTTGCCCTGCACCTGGCGCAGGTTTGCGCTCAGGTTACGGGGATCGACGCCTCCCGCGCCTCGCTCGAAGTGGCTGAACGCAACTTTGAGGCCAACCGCTCCAGCCTCACCGCGCAGGTGGAGTGGGTGGAAGGCGACGCCTTCGAAATTCTGCGCGACTGGTCGGACTCTGGCGAGAAATTCGACGCCATCGTGCTCGATCCGCCCGCCTTCGCCAAGAGCCTGCGGGCCGTCGAAGGCGCGCTGCGCGGATACAAGGAACTGAATCTGCGGGCGCTCAAGATGCTGCGCCCCGGCGGCCTGCTGGTGACCTGTTCCTGCTCGCATCATGTGGGCTGGGCCGACCTTGAAGGCAGCGTGGCCTCAGCCGCCGCCGATGCGCACCGGCGCGTGCGGTTGCTGGAGCGGCGTGGAGCCGCGCCTGATCATCCCGTAGTGCTGAACCTGCCGGAGACCGAATACCTGAAGTGCCTGGTGCTCGAAGTGGAGTAAAAAGCTGCGATAAGAACTGTACAAGTCATTGTTCGATCCGGTATTCCCTCAGGGGCTAAAGCCCAGCGTTGATTTGCGGCTATTGCGGCACGGCTAAAGCCGTGCCCTTTCAAATCCCTGCGAATCTGATCTCAGAACGCCGCCCCGCACCCGGAGCAGAACCGCGCACTCTGCGGGTTGGTCTGCCGGCAGCGCCCGCAGGCCACCAGCGTACCCGGCTGCGCCGCCGCCGGCACATTCACCGTGACGTTGAATGGATAGACCCATCCCGGCATAGCAATCCCCAGCATGGCCGCAATCCCCGCCGCCTGGATGGCGTTGAACTCCCGCACCCTGCCCGGCATGAAGAAGCACTCGATAAAGCCCAGAATCCACGGGATCGGCGTCCAACTGAAGCAGAGGTAAAGGATTCCCAGGCCTGTCCGGCGCAGATAGAAGTGGTGAATGCCGAAGCCTCCCAGAAACAGCGCCAGCAGGATGCCGACAACTTCGTCGCGGCGCACCGCCTCATACTGCTGGTAAAAGATCGCTTGCGCGTTGGGATACGGTTGGCTGCTCATGGGCGGTCCTCCTTGCTCTCTGGCCAATATACGCAAGAGGGCCCTTGCCGGTTCCCGGACCAGAACCGACGACCCCCAGCCTACCCAATTGAAGCGGCCGCGAAAAGCTAAGGCTGCGGCGGCGGAATGACCAACGTATCGCGCTCCCAGCCTTCGTTTTCGAGCTTGATGTGCTCGATGGCGACGGCATTGGCGTTGGCGTCCAGATCAGGAAGCGCCTGGTACTCCGAGGGCCAGCAGCGGTAGATTTTGTAGGCGCGAACCAGTTGCCCGGCCTCGTTGTAGAACTCGAGGTAGATGTCCTTGCGGAACTCGTTGAGAGACACCTCGGAGCCCAGTCCCGCGCCGTACTTCCAGACCAGGTTGGCCCAGTCTTCAAAGGCAGTGTCATCAGTGAGCCCGCGTTCCAGCGTGATGGGCTCAAACTGGGTCAGGCCAATCGATTTCCGGCTGGTGCTGGGGTCGCCGCCCTCGCGGTGCTCCACGACCTCCGTGGTGCGGATGAGCCCGGTTATGCGTGAAATTGCCGGGATGTATTTGCCATCCCATTTCACGCGGAATTTGAAGTTCTTGTACGGGTCGAAGCGCGTCGGATTGTTGGGGAATTCTGTCATGCGAGGAAGCATATCACCGGAAATGGCAGAAGGGGCAATTGTTTCGCGGGTGATGCTGCCCATTTCCGGGAACGTAGAAGGTGGCGCACCTTGAGGAAAACATTGCAACGGCTGGACTTAAATTGAGCGCGAGGAGTGGGAGGAACGGGAGAATTTAACTTCCTGATAGCGTCAGAGTTTCGGCTTGGACACAAACCGGCGATGCGCCTGTTCAATAGCGTTGAGCAGACTTTCGTCGAATCCCAGTTTGCGCGCCTCGTCTATCGTGAGTGCAATCTCTATTGCGCATGACTGAACGACGTGCGGAAGATCGGCCTCTTGCACTATAAGGCTACCTTTCTGTGCGTCCGGCCAAATCAGGAACGACTGCGGCAGCCAGAACGCGTCCTTGCATTCCGCATCGGCTCTCGAAGCATTGATCTTTTCCAAGGCCGGAAAGACCAGCCTGATCGACGTGGTGCCGTCCAATCCTGAGCCTGCCTCGGAGGCCGCCCCTGACGGCTTCGCCACAAGCGCAGACCATTCCACGAGTGCTCCCGTCGTCATGTCGAATACCAATGCATTTCGGTCAGCGTCAGGATGCGCTCCTCCGCAAAACGTCTCATCGGTGGCTACGATGCTCAAGAAGCGCGGTCCGGTCATGGTCACCTGGACCTTCCGCGACCAGTCCTCTGAAACCGAGCCGCGAGGCCCCGCCTGTTCGCCCATCAGCTTTAGGGATTCAAGGGCGCCTACATCGCAATCACGCAGGGCTAGCGCCAACCTCAAGTTCAGTTGCGTCAGGGTTGAATTTACAAGTAGCTCGGCAGGAGTGCCCGGATTCACAATCAGCGGCCACGCATCCACGCCCTTGCGCAACGTCTTTATCGGCTCGATCTTGAAGTTCGCTACGCCCGCTGCCTTCGGGTTTCCGCTTGCGGTCTGGCCTGCGTTTACTGATGCCGTTGGTGCGACAAAGTAGACAAGCAGACAGAGTAGTGCCACAACAGGTCGTCGCATTTCAGGTCCTCAAGCAATCCTCCCAATTATAGGTTTGCCAACACGAGTTTTGGGCCAAACCAAAGAGTCGCAACCCCTGCGGATTGCGGCTCTTTGTAGCTGAATTCCAGCCGGGTTACATCTCTTTGACGCCTTCGACGAAGGCTTTCAGCTTGCGGCTGCGCGACGGATGCCGCAGCTTGCGCAGGGCCTTGGCCTCGATCTGGCGGATGCGTTCGCGGGTGACCTGGAAGCTCTGGCCGACTTCTTCCAGCGTGTGCTCGGAGCCGTCTTCCAGGCCGAAGCGCATCTTGATGACCCGCTCCTCGCGCGGAGTGAGCGTGCGCAGAACCTGCGAGGTGTACTCCTTGAGGTTGACGCTGATGACCGCTTCAGACGGCGAAACTGCTTGCCGGTCTTCGATGAAGTCGCCGAGGTGCGAGTCTTCCTCTTCGCCGATGGGCGTCTCCAGCGAGATGGGCTCCTGCGCAATCTTGAGCACCTTGCGCACCTTGGCCACCGGGATGTCCATGCGGCGGGCAATCTCTTCGCTCGACGGCTCGCGGCCCAGCTCCTGCACAAGCTGGCGGCTGGTGCGGATCAGCTTGTTGATGGTCTCGATCATATGCACCGGGATGCGGATCGTCCGGGCCTGGTCCGCGATGGCGCGCGTAATGGCCTGGCGAATCCACCATGTCGCATAGGTCGAAAACTTGTAGCCGCGGCGGTACTCGAACTTGTCCACCGCCTTCATCAGGCCGATGTTGCCCTCCTGAATCAGGTCGAGGAATTGCAGTCCGCGGTTGGTGTACTTCTTCGCAATCGACACCAC
>JBAVYF010000435.1:0-5150 GCA_049698655.1 Occallatibacter sp.
GAATATCGGCACCACGATTGCTCCATGGATGATCTTCTTTCAACAGAGCGCCGTGGTTGACAAAGGGATGCAGGAAAAGGACATGCTGTGGGGCAAGATCGACACCGCCATAGGTTCGCTTCTGACGGTCGTGGTGGCGGCATTCTGTGTGATTCTTACTGCCACGTTGATCCCCGGCCTGCCGATCAGCGACGCGGCGACGGCGGCACACCTGTTCATGAGCATCAATAAGTACGTTGGAACATTTCTTGCGATAGGACTCTTCGACGCAGGCTTGCTCGGCGCCATCTGCATCTCTCTTGCAAGCTCCTGGGCTTTTGGAGAGGTGTTTGGCTGGGCGCACTCACTGAACCAGAATGTCAAGCAGGCGCCCTGGTTTTACGCCTACTATTTCTTCACTCTCGTTTTTGCGGGAGCCATTGTGCTCATTCCCGGCGCACCCATGGTGCTGATCACGCTATTCGTGCAGGTGATTGCAGTCACGTTGCTGCCGGCTGCGCTGGTCTTCCTCATCATCCTGCTCAATGACGCTGAGACCATGGGCAAGTACAAGAACAATTGGTTTCATAACTTCGCCAACATCAGCATCGCTGCGCTGGTCATCGTCGTGTCAACCCTGTACGGCATCAGCGCGATTTTCCCCAACATCTTGAAGTAGTGAAAGGCGGGCGACATGATTACAGAGTTTTTTGCCAGCGCGTGGGACGCGGTGAGGGAGATCAACCGCCGATACAAGAAGCCTCACATCAAGATGACGCCGGCGGTGCAGTTCTCGCTTGGACTGCTCCGCTTCTATCTTCTTTTCCTTGTTGGACTCCTGGTGTGGAAGTTCTTCTCCGAGTTGCACAAATAGAGGTGCGTGATGAACCAGACGATTGCAGTTTCAACTATTCAGGAAGAGGTGTTCTTCCTGTCGGAGATTTTCGGCGCGCGTGCTATTTGCAATGGCCGCAAGTTGGGCAAGCTTGTGGATGTGGTTGCCGTCGATCAGGGCAAGTTGGCTGAGATCACCCAACTGCAGATCAAGCCCCCGTTCGGTGACCCGGCGATGCTCATCCCATACTCGGCAGTCAGATCGCTAAGTCGCCGCGAGGTCGTCGTAGAATTGACCGATCCCAAAAGTTATGTTCGCGAGCCGGCGCCAGACGAGGTGCTGGTCGGCGACTATTTGTTCGACAAGAAGGTGCTCGATATCGAGGACCGTGAAGTGGAGGTCGTTTACGACATCCGGCTTCTGAAAAGGAACGGCAAGCTCTACGTTACTGATGTGGACATTAGCCGCTACGGCCTGCTGCGCCGGATGGGAATGAAATCGCTTGCAAATATCTTCTATGAACGTGCGGGCGAGGAGAAGAAGCAACTCATACCGTGGTCGTATGTGCAGGCGCTCGGACTACATCTTGGTTCGCTCCAAGGTGAACTCAAGTTGAACATTCTGAAGGAGGCACTTTCGGAGATTCACCCGGTAGACCTGGCCGACATCCTGGAGGAGTTGGATAGCGAACAACGCGTCACACTGCTGGAAAAACTTGAGCCTTCGCACGCCTCCGACACACTGGAGGAGATCGACCCCGCGGTGCAGCGTGACATCGTGTTCGCCCTGAAGAAAGAGCGTGTCGCGCAGTTGATCGGTGAGATGACCCCCGGGCAGGCCGCAGACATACTCTCGGTTCTACCGTCGGACGAGAAGAGAACGATCCTTAAAATGCTTGACCTTAAACTCGTCGACAAGATTGGCGAAATTAACGAGAAGCAGGAAACCAACATCCTTAACTTCGCGTCATCAAAGTACTTGAAATGCAGCGGTGAAATGACTGCCGAAGATGCTATGCGGCTTTTCCGTAAGAGCGCGCGCGGTATGGATGTAGTGATGTACTTCTACATTACGGATGAGATCGGAAAGCTTCTTGGTGTCTTGGATATCAGGGAACTGTTGATGGCCGAGCCCGCGAGCATACTGAAAGATCTGATGGTCGAGAACGTCATAAGCCTCAGGTGCGATTGTGCCATGAAGGATGCTGCTTCAGCCTTTCTCCGTTATGGATTCAGGGCGCTTCCGGTTGTCGACGATAACGACTTAATTCAGGGTGTTGTCCCTTATCGCGACGTCATGAACTTGAAGCATCGAATGTTGGACTAATGCGAGAGGATGCAGACAAGACCCGGCGTAAAGGGGCAATAATCACGGACCGAAGGAACGATGACGGGCCTGTACCCGCGTTGAACTATCACGGCGAATGTCAATTGAGGAATCCTGGTTACCGAAGCCTTTTGGCAATCGTATCGGCGAGATAGGCCCGGAGGTGTTCAGATGAGACGAAGGAGTCACGCGATCATCAATCAAATCGCCTTTCCAGCACTCTATATTCTTTTCCTGCTATTGCTTCTGTTTTGGGTGATTTACCTTGTTCGCAATAGGTGACCACGGTTCAGCATGGGTGAAGAGTGGCCGCCGAACGCAAATCAACAGAACGTTCACACTACGCGCAACCCCGGCCCACTACGATTGTCAGGAGACGGAGCATGAGACCGCAGCAGGAAAAATTACTTCAGATAGGCGCGCACCAGGTCGATCAGGTCTTCGGCCAGCTCGGGGGCGATCTGCTCTTTGGATCCGTCGGTGAGATGAAACCGGATGTGATCCTCAAGCACTTCGCCCATGAGGCCGTTGACGCCGCCGCGGACGGCGGCCAGCAGCATCAGTTGGTCGCCGCAGTCCTCATCGGCCGTCAGCGCCCTCTCCACGGCTTCCAGTTGTCCTCTCAGCTTGCGCAAACGCTGCACCATCTTGATCTTTTCCCGGTCGTGGTGGGACATGGGAGTCCTCCTGTTGACAATACCCACCCCCGGTATGGTATCTAGGGTGTGGGGGTATGGTTGCTTCTCCATTCTATCCTCATTCCTCAACGTCCCGCGCTACGATTGGAAAACTACACTATGGCCTCGACCTGCCGTACACGCCCGATGATCAACCGCCCATGGCACGGGCTCGCCTGCTGGCTGGCTTGTGCTGGGCTGGCGCTTGCGTCTTCGGCGGCCCACTCGCAGGCGACAGATGCGCTGCCCGCCGCGCTGCCTTCCGCGCCAGAGCCGCAATTCGAGCTTGCATCACAGTTCTCCGAGGCTGGTTCCGCGCAACCACTGTCCGATGGCCAGCGTGGCAGCGTTGGACGTCCGCCGGGCAATCCGAGCCCTGCCGTCTCCGCCGCCCCGGAGGCGCCCGTCGTCACCATGGCCCCGCACCACGGGAATGACCGCTACTGGATCAGTGGCCAGGCCAACATCATCTTCCAAGGGGATTTGCCCTTTCATTCCCCGTACGAAGGCGCCAATAGCTTCCACAACGCAGCCGAGTACAAGACCTCGCTGCTGGGGACGCTTTACACCGCGCTCCGGCCCACACGCTCCATCCGCTACAACACCGACCTGATTCTGGACCTTGAGAGTTCAGGCGGGCGGGGACTGAGCCAGGCGCTGGGGTTGGCGGGATTCACCAATCTGGACGTGGTGCGCAACCCCACCCTGAGCACCGTACCCTATCTGGCCCGCTACCAGGTTCATCAGGTCTTCGGCCTGACGCAGGAGACCGTGAGCCAGGAGCCGGGTTTTTTTGGCGTGGCGCCCAGCGTCCCGGTGCGCCGCATCGAATTCCGCGCGGGCAAGATGACTCTGCCGGATTTCTTCGACGTGAACGGACCAGGCTCCGACAGCCACCTGCAGTTCATGAACTGGACGGTGGACAACAACGGCGCATGGGATTACGCCGCCGACACGCGCGGCTACACGGTGGGCGGCATGGCCGAGTACGACGACCGGGCGTGGAGCGTGCGCTATGGCCTCTTCGCCATGCCGGTAGTGGCAAACGGCATCGACATGGACTGGGCTTTCAGCCGCGCCCACGGCCAGAACGGCGAGTTCGAGCTGCGGCACAGTTGGGTTCCGCAGCGCAAGGGCACGACGCGGATTCTGTTTTTCGCCAACCGCGCCCACATGGGCGACTACCGCGAGGCGGTCGAGGCTTTTCTGTACGGATCGGACCAATCGCTTCCTGCGCCGAACATCCTGCTTCACGAGCACTTCGGCGCGCTCAAGTACGGCTTCGGCTACAACACCGAGCAGGAGCTGACGGAGAATCTGCGCGTCTTTGGCCGCTTCGGCTGGAACGAGGGCCAGCACGAGTCCTTCGTCTACACCGAGGTGGACCAGACCGTCGAAGCCGGCGCCGATTATGCCGGAAACCGCTGGCATCGCCCGGCCGACAAGATCGGCCTGGCTGTGGTTTCAAACGCCATCAAGCGCGATCACCAGGAGTATTTGAAGCTGGGCGGACTGGGGTTTCTGCTGGGCGACGGCAAGCTCAACTACGGCCGCGAGACCATCGTCGAGAGCTACTACAACTGGCACGCCTGGCGGGGACTCTTTTACGCCGTCGATGTGCAGCACATCAATAACCCCGGCTACAATCGCGACCACGGTCCGGTCTGGGTGGGATCGGTGCGCGCGCACGTGGATTTCTAACGGCAGGGGCCTGGAAATAGGGACTAGGGACTAGAGCATTTTAGCTTTTGATGTAGACTTCCGTGCCCCATCCTTTCCGCTTTTTTCTGCGGAAAGGGTGGGGCACCAATAGAAATATGGACTACACAATTTCCTAAAATGCTCTAAGGAACAGACTACTTGCTTGTTCCCGCGGGCTGCGGCTGCGGCTGTTTCTCGGGCGGGAGGGTGACGATTACTTCGTTGGGTTTGGCGTAGTGCAGCTTGTCCCGCGCCACCTGCCCGATGGCGTCCGGGTTGGACTGGAGCCGCTCGATACGCTCGCGCAGGCGGGTATTCTCCTGATTCAGGTCGTCGATCTCCTTGCGCAACTGCCGGTCCTCGACGCGCTTCTGCTCCCACACCGACAGCCCGTTCTTGCCGTAGACCGCGTGCCAGCCCAGCAGCAGCGCCAACGCCACAGCCACCACAGACGCCGCCGGACGCCACGCCCGCCGCGCAAAGTTGAGCGCCCGCCGAAGCATGAAGACGGAAACGGTTTCGTCTTCTGCTTTATTCTTTCCGGCTTGCGCTTTCTCAACCTGCACTGAATCCTCAATCCGCTCTTACTGGAGCACAAACTTCTCGGCCGCCGCGCTGAGCGTCTCCACATC
>JBAVYF010000436.1:0-3395 GCA_049698655.1 Occallatibacter sp.
GCCCTGTGGAGGCCGCTTTTTTACCCATGCTTAGCTTGTAATATGCATAAAATAAACAGGTTACTATTACTGCCTATTGACTAATAGGTAACCACAAACCGCGGATTTTGCCCTCTTTTCAACCAAAAAAGGCGCCATTTCAACCGGGAAGCGGCAAAATTCCATCCAGCCCGGAGGCAATCAGGTCCTGGCGTAGCCGTTCCACGCTGGAGAATTGGATAGCCTGTATGCCCAGCTCCCGCGCCGCCTCTACATTGGGCCGCTTGTCGTCGATGAAGAGCGTCTCTTCGGGTTGCGTGCCGAGTTGGTCGAGCGTGTGGCGATAGATTGCGGGATTGGGCTTGACTGCGCCGAACCGATAGCTCCACACCAG
This sequence comes from Occallatibacter sp., assembly GCA_049698655.1. Lineage (GTDB taxonomy): Bacteria > Acidobacteriota > Terriglobia > Terriglobales > Acidobacteriaceae > Telmatobacter. The sequence continues at coordinate 374 of JBAVYF010000436.1, forward strand.
CACGTCGAAGCGGTGAATCCAGTCGAACTCGCGCTCTACGCTCTCCAGCGCGCTGTCGCCGATGTTGGAGAGGATGGCGGTAAGCAGCCCGCGCTGCTTGAGCGCCAGTTGCCAGGCCACCATGACGGGATTCTGCACTGTCCACATTCGAGCGTCCCATCGTCTCAACTCCTCTGCCATCTCCTGATTGGCAGGCAGTCCTGCCTCGCGCAGGAACTTCTGCCAGTAGCCGATGCCCGTGAGCTTGCCTTCGTCATAGGCGTGCCGGTCGGCCCAGTACAGCGGTTCAAATCGTTCCTTGGGCAACCCGGTAATGCGCAGCAGTTCAGCGTGCGCCGCGGCGTCCGGCGGTCCGGTCAACACGATTCCAAAGTCAAAGACAACTGCGCGCAGAGCCAATCTTCCTCCCGTGTATTCTCGTCGAATGCGCGTCCATGTAATGTTGAATGTGGGACGCCTGCTTCCATTGTGCCTGATGGCGCCTGTGATGGGCGGAGGGAGCAGTGGCGATGAACGGAGGGAGCAGTGGCGATGAACGGAGGGAGCAGTGGCCTTTAGGCCACTGAATGTTGGCTTGCAATCAAAGCGGGCTTTAGCCCTGGAGGAACCCAACTTCGATCAATGGTAAGATCGCGGAGATCCTATAACAAATGCGCTTTTCACAGCGAACCAACTGGAACACGGAGGAGAGCGAGCTGGCTCGGACTCACCGGCTGCGCGTCGCGGCCGGCGAGCCGATTGCCGACCTGACGGCCTCCAATCCAACTCGCTGCGGCTTTGAGTACGATCCCCGACTGCTGGGGGTCCTCACCGATCCGCGGGCGCTGGACTACGATCCGCAGCCGCGCGGGCTGCTGCGTGGGCGAGAGGCGGTCTGCGGCTACTATGCAGGCCACGGCGTTGCGCTCGAGCCCGAGCAGATTGTCCTGACCACCAGCACCAGCGAGGCCTACAGTTTCCTCTTCCGGCTGCTCTGCGACGCGGGCAGCGAAATTCTGGTCGCCCAGCCCGGCTATCCGCTCTTCGATTTTCTGGCCGTACTGGACGACGTGTGCCTCAAGGCAGCCCCGCTGGTCTACGACCACGGCTGGCAGATCGATCCGGAGGGTTTTCGCCGCGCCATCACACCGCGGACGCGGGCCATCGTGCTGGTTCACCCCAACAACCCTACCGGCCACTTCACCAAGCCGTGGGAGGCCGAGGAACTTGCGCGCCTTTGCCGGGAGTTCGACCTGGCGCTGATTGTGGACGAGGTTTTTCTCGACTATAGCTTTGGAGCGACGGTAGCGAGCTTTGCCGCCGGGCTGGAGGGCGTTCCGGTCTTCGTGGTGAGCGGGCTGAGCAAGATTGCCGGACTGCCGCAGATGAAGGCGGCCTGGATTGTGGCTGCCGGGCAGGAAAACTGTACGGCGCTGGATCGGCTGGAGGTCATCGCTGACACCTTTCTCTCCATGAATGCGCCGGTGCAGCATGCGCTTCCGGCGTGGATCGAAGGCCGCGAGTCGATTCAGCGGCAGATTCGGGAGCGGGTGGCGGCCAACCTGGCCGAACTGGATCGGCAACTGGCCCGGCTGCCGGAGGTGAGCCGCCTGGAGGTCGAGGGCGGCTGGTACGCGGTGGTGCGCATTCCGGCGCTCAGGCCCGACGAACAGACGGTGCTGGCGCTGCTGGAGCGCGGCGTCTGGGTCCATCCCGGCTACTTCTTCGGGATGCCTCCGTCGGGCTGGCTGGTGGTGAGTCTTCTGGGGTCGGTGGCGGAGTTCACTGCCGGAGCAACCCGGCTGATTGATTATCTGTGCGCCTGCCCCACAAACATCTCCCCTCCTGTTTCACATTTGAATGTGTGATACGCCGCGCATGGAAGGAGCGGCAACGATGCTCCAGAGGCTTGTTTTCATTGGCTGACTCCGATTCCTTCTGCTTGCGTCCGCTTGATTCCGGTTGCGCAGAGATACCAGACAAGCCATACTGGCGCAGTCCAAAGATAGAGGGTAGAGAATAGCTTGAAGCCGCTCATGAGCTCGATCTCGATCACGACACTGGCAAGAGCGAGAACCGCCAGAAAGGGCCGGAACCGGGTAAGATACGCTCCTTGCAACAGGGCCGGTATAGCGAGACATTCATCGAAAATCCAGCAATATGGCGCCGTGAGGAGCGATACGAGCATCAGCGGGCTGCCGTCTTTCATCCAGTCCCACGCGTGGCGGCGGGTCCAGAAATAGCCCAGAGCCCAGGCGCAGCCCAGGACAGCCGGCAGGTATTGAAGCCACATTACCTGTGGACTGATCCAAAGGCGCAACATGACGCTCAGGCAGGGAATGGGTTCCTTCTCGATTCCATAGGTGCGCATCATCTGTGCGTATTGGTTCCACACCGCCGGGTCGATGCAGTATATGGCCGCGCAACTGGCGGCCAGCGCAACCGCAGCTCCGGCCAGTATCTTATAGCTTCTGGAGACGAGCACCCACGCCAGCAGCACGACTCCAAAAGCCAGAAAGAGGTGAGGCTTCAGCGCGCAGAGCCAGAGGGAGATTCCGGCCAGGAATTGATTTGAACGATGCAGGCGCAGAAAAAGAACATACCCCAGTAGCGCAAACAGGGAAGTCTGCCCCATCGACACGCAGAGCAGCGCTGGCGCAAACGAAAACCCCAGCCAATGCAGGCTATTTCCGGGGCGACCGTGCATCTGCCACAGCATGAGGACCGAGACCACCAGGCACGCAAGCAATAGCAGGGACCACAGGAACGCTCCAACCCGCAAGCCGATGAACCCCAGGGGAAACGCAAGAGTCATCCCCCAGGGCGGGTTCCGCATGAAGCCTACTTTCAACGTGGCATCAAGCCCCGCTGCCTGCTCAATCCGTATCATTGCGTCCCCATCGTAGGGATTGGCATGGTGAACGAGCTGCTGGCCGGTGGCCCAATAGATAACGAAATCGCGCCCGCCTGCCAGCTTGCCAATCATCGGTAAAACGCAAAGAAATAGAGTGGTGTACGCAAGCATCAGCCCGGTCACCCCTGC
>JBAVYF010000437.1:0-18481 GCA_049698655.1 Occallatibacter sp.
AAAGGCCACGGAACGCTCGCCCACCTGTTCGGTTTCATAGGCGCTGACCAGATCCCAATAGATGCGGCAGATCTGGATCACCGTTGCACTGACCTGCGCGCGAAATGCAATATTGGAAATCTTCTGGTTGGTGCGGGCTATTCTCAGAAAGCGCAGATTCGGCCCCAACCCAAAGCCGGCCAGCAGCGGCTGCACAATCTGGACGCCCGTGGATGCGTTAAGCACCGGATTCAAGCCATTCTCCGGGCTGTTCGAGGTCTGCCGGTTGTTGTTCCATTGCACCGTCAGGGACGTGCCCGTGGGGAAGGCCTGCGTGTAACTCATGTTGAAAAGATTGGTATTGATGTGGTAGATCGGCACGCCCAGGGTTACCTGGTTGGTGAGCAACTGTGAAGTGTGGTCGTTATAAACCGTCGCGCTGATAACCGGATCGTAGCTAGACACCACGGTTCCGATTCCCAGCGAGGATGAAACAATGCCGGAGGCGCCCGCGCCCGCGCCGCCCGCGCCGCCGCTGGTTCCACCCGCGCCGGTTCCCACTCCCACGCCCGCGCCGCCGCCGCCGGGCGTGCCCTGCACCACACCGGTGTTGACACCGCGCGCTACGCCGCCCGCCTGGGTCAGAAGAATATCGGTTTGCGCAATCGGCAGGTTATAGCGCGCAATCACCATATCGAGATTGTCTTCTAGCGCCAGATCGATGGCGTCACGCAACGATAGGTAGATTTTGCCGTCGCGCACCAGGGCATCGAGCCGCGTGGAGTTCGCCATGCTGGGCGGAGAAGCCGTCTTTCCGCGATAGGCGTCGAAGGGATTGCGCGAGGTCCGCAAAAGCTGGTCAAACGGAACGCCGTTTTGAACAGACTGCGCGCGCACGGCTGCCGGCGCAGGAGGCTCGACGGCCAGAGCCAGGCTCGCCTGCAACAGTAGAATCGCTGCGAAACAGTTTGCGCAATAACTCCGCTGAGCCCGGTGTTTCTTCGCAGACTCTAAAGCCTCAACGTCTTTGGCGGGATTTGTCTTCATGGATTTCATTTGACGCGGACCTCCGTAGCTTGCAGCGTTTCATCGCGCTTCAGCCAGCCGTCGCGCAGCTCGATGATGCGCTTGCCATAGCGCGCGTTTTCGTCAGAGTGCGTCACCTGCACAATGGTCGTGCCGGCGCGGTTGAGTTCGCAAAAGAGATTCATGATTTCGCGAGCCTGAGTGGAGTGCAGGTTGCCGGTGGGCTCATCGGCCAGTAGCAGCGCTGGGGCGTGAACCACGGCGCGCGCAATGCCCACCAGTTGCTGCTGCCCGCCGGAGAGCTGCGAGGGAAACAGGTCCTTCTTGGCGACAATCTGAAAGCGGTCGAGAATGTCAGCCACCATCCCCTGCCTGGCTTGGGCGGGCAGATTCTTGTAGGAGAGCGGAAGATCGATGTTCTCGGCGACGGTAAGATCGTCTAGCAGGTGATAACTTTGGAAGACCATGCCGATGCGCTGACGAGCAAGGTCGGCGCGCTGTTTGCGATTCAGTTTGTGCGCTGGCGTTTCGTCGAACCAGTACTCGCCCAGCCAGCCGTCATCGAGCAGCGCCAGCACGTTGAGCAGCGATGACTTCCCCGCTCCCGACGGACCCATCACGGTGACAAACTCGCCTTCCTTGATAGTAAGTCCGATGCGGCGCAGCACCCAGGTTTCGGTGTGGCCGTTCTTGTAACTTCGTTCTACATTTTTCAGTTCGATCATGATGTGTGAGTTACTCCGATCTCAAAGCGAGAATGGGATCTACCGATGCGGCACGCCGCGCAGGCAACCATGCCGCAACAACAGAAGTCGCGGCAAGAACTAGAACAACCGCGGTGAAGGTAAGACCGTCGTGCGCCTGAACTCCATAGATGTAACTGCTCGCAAACTTGACGGCGAACCAGGACAAAGCGCCGCCAATGAATAATCCAAAGCCCACCAAGAGCAGCGCGTGGCGCAGAACGAGCGCGAATATGTTGGACTCTGGCGCGCCCAGGGCTATGCGCAGACCGATCTCGCGCGTGCGTTGCGCCACTGCGAACGAGAGCAGGCCGTACAAACCTACGGAGGCGATCAGCAACGCCAGCGCGGCAAAGCTCTCCAATAAGTGCGCGATCAGCGTCTGGCTGCCGAAGGAATCTTCGACGGCTTCGTGAATGGTTTTTACGTTAGTGGTTGTGGCGTCGGGAGCAACTTCGTGCAGAGCCTTGTCGAATTGTGCCCGTAACGCATCGGCCGGAATCGCGCCGCGGATTGCGACCTGGATGAAGGCCATGGCGATGCCATAGAGCGGAGTCCCAGGCTCGGTCTGCGCCAGGCAGAAGTACATCTCCGGCTGAGTGGCATCGGTGACCTTAGCCTGTTTCACGTCACCGATAACGCCGACGATGCGCATCTCCGCGAATCGTCCGGTTTTGCTCATGCCGAAGGTGTGACCGAGGGGGTCCTGGCCAGGCAGATAGCGGTTGACGAAAGCCTGGTTCACGACCACTACAGGCGGCGAGGTGGATGAGTCGTCCTCAGTGAAGAACCGGCCGCGGAGCATGGGAATTCCCAGTGCTTCAACCAGGCCCGCCGAGGCAAGCCGGCCGGCAAAATTCGGAGTCTGTCCTCTGGGAACCTCTTTATGATCCAGGTTTCCCATGATCATCACGGCGAACTCCGCGCGCAAAGGCAGCACCGAGCTGAGCGCGGCCACCTGCACGCCGGGAATCGCGCGCAGACGTTCCAACAGCGGCAGATAAGAAGTGCGCACGATATTAGCGTCCGCTGGTGTGCCGGCCAAATCTTCAAGCTGGTGCGACCCGGCGTTGAGGATGATGCCGCCGGTGAGCACGTTCTGCTGTGTGAATCCGAGCGGAACCTGACGCAAAGCATGAATGGTGCGCAGAAATAGTCCTGCTCCCACAAGGAAGACAAGAGTAAGAGCAAGCTGCGCCACGACCAATGCTTCGCGCGTGCGATTCTGGCTGGCTGACGCTGTGGATGTGACGCCGTGAAGGCTGTCCTGGACGTTGCGGCGCATGGCGCGCAGCGCGGGGAAAACGCCGGTTATGACGGCGGTGACAAGGGTGAAGACGAGTAGGCAAACAACTACGCGCCATTCCAGATGAATGGTACTGGAGAACTCACGCAGATTGCGCTCGATCTGCCGCCACAGCAGCTTAATGGCGGATTGGCCCAGGAGCAGTCCGAAGACGCCGCCGATGCCACTGAGCAGAAGGCTTTCCACGATCGCCTGTTGCAGCAGGCGCGCGCGGCTGGCGCCCAAAGCGGATCGCACTGCCTGTTCGCGGGTGCGGGCCACGGCGCGGGCAAGCATCAGGCTGGTGACATTGAGGCAGGCCAGCGCCCATATGCCGAAGACCACGCCGTATAGCAGCATGAGTGGCTTGCGCGCGTCGTTGTTGAGCGACTGCTGGTAGCCGGTGACGGCAATACGCGCGGGCGGAGGATCGTTGTCGCCGGGAACCTCCTTGGTGATCACGGCCTGCGCCCGGCTGAGGGCCGCGGACAATTGTGCCGCGGTCGTTCCCTCCGGCAGCCGCGCGTAGAGATCGCCGGTGATCTCGGAATCGCCGCTCATCGCCGAGCGGTTGGCTGCGCTCAACGCGGCGGGGGACCAGATCTGCATGGGATCGCCGAAGGGAAACGAGAAGCCGCGGGGCATGACGCCGAGGATGGTATAGGCCTGACTCTTGACGGTGAGGGTTTTGCCCACGATATGCGGATCGGCGGCGTAGAGCTTGCGCCAGACATCTTCGCCCAACAAGACCACGCGATTGCGCCCCGGCTCGTTCTCTTCGTCGCGGAAAGTGCGGCCCAGCATCGGCTGCACACCCAGCAGCGATAGGAGACCTGCTTCCACTTCCGCATGCGCAACCTGGAAGCGGCCGCCCGGGCCTACGATGCTGGCCATAGAACGCCCGAAAATGGCTCCAATTTGCAATCTGGGGCCTACGGCGTCGCGTAATTGCAGCATGTTGGCGTAGCTCATGCCGTAGTAAGGCCGTCCCCCGGAGAACTCCACCGTCACGATGCGGTCTGGTTGCGCATAGGGCAGCGGGCGCAGCAGAATCCCATTCAATATGGTGAAGACGGCGATGTTGGCGCCGATTCCCAAAGCGAGCACGGTCACTGCAGTGAGGGTGAATCCCGGCGATTTGCGCAACTGGCGCAGCGCGTAGCGAATGTCCTGGATAAATGTCTGCATCTTCAATTTCCTTCGATTCCCTTCCTATTCCGTGCGCAATGCCTGCATGGGTTCCACGGTCGCTGCGCGTCGCGCGGGCAAGGCCGCGGCTAAAGTGACCATTACTGCAGTCAGAATCACCGCTCCGGCGAGAGTGAGCGGATCGAAGGTGGTCACGCCGTAGAGCTGGCTGCGGAATAGCCGAGCCAGTGCAACTACTGAAGGCAGTGCGAGAGCGGTAGCGATAGCCGCAATAATGGCCATCTCGCGCACCACCAGCACGATCACTCCCGAGCGTTGTTCGCCCAGCGCCAGACGCACGCCGATCTCGCGGGTGCGCTGCTCGGTGGAGTAAGCCAGCACGCCATAAAGACCGACAGCAGCAAGCAGCATGGCCAGCACGGAGAAGCCTATGGCGAGAAACGCCAGCGCGCGCTCATCCGAGGCGCTGTTATTAACCTGGACTTCCATGGAGCGCAAGCCTTCAACTACCAATGTCGGGTCGAGCTGATGAATTGTCTGGCGAATTGCGACTTCAACGCTCTCCGGCGCTTGCGCGGTGCGCGCGTAAACCTGCACGCCTCCCGGATGCGGCTGCTGCTGATAAGACCTGTAGACAGCAGGCCCCAAATCAGTACGCAGATCGGCGTGTTTGATGTTTCCCACGACGCCGACAATGGTCGTGTCAAGTTTTACGTCGTCGCCGCGACCTTCACCCAGTGCGCGGCCAAGCGCGTTCTGCGCCGATCCGTAGAAGCGCTTCGCGAAGGCCAGGTTGACAATGGCCACCTTCGGCGCAGTCTGCGTATCCGCCGGGGTGAATTCCCTGCCCGCCAGAAGCGGCTGTTGCAGCGTGGCAAAGTAGCCGGGCGCGATCCACGGCTCTTCAAAATGCATGATTTCATCTTCAGCCGGTTTGTAACCTTGCACCGTGAAGCTTGACCGGTTCGAATCTCCCGTCAGTTCGGGATCGGTGGTGGCAGAAACATTGGTAACGCCTGGAATCTGGCGCAGGGCTTCGAGCGCGTTGGTCACAATCTGCGGCGTGCGGCCTTCGCCGTAGCCAGAGTTCGTGGGATCGAGCGAGAAGGTGGCAAGATGGCCGGTGTCGAAGCCCACCGATTGATGGCGAAGATTGTCCAGCGTGCGCACGAACAATCCCGCGCCGCCAAGCAGGAGAACACTAAGCGCGATTTGCGCGCCCACCGCAACTTTGCGGAATCGCTGCGAGCCCTTCGACGCCGTTCCCGCATTCTGGCGCAGCGTTTGGGCCAGATCGGGCCGCAGAAAGTGAAGGACCGGCGCGATGCTGAACAGCAGGCTTACAACGAGCGAAATTCCCAGCATGAACAGCAACACACGCCCGTCGATAGATGCCGAATACGGTTCTTCGCCGGGATCGGCGCTGGTCAGCAGGCGCACCAGCATTGTGGCTACCGCGGGCGCAAGAGCAAGACCCGCGGCCGCACCTGCCACTCCGAGCAACCCGCCTTCCACCAGCAGTTGCGAAACAATGCGGCTGCGTTTCGCGCCGAGTGCATAGCGCATCGACATCTCACGCGCCCGGCCGGCGGCGCGCAACAGCAGCAGCGTTGCTATGTTGATGGCGCACATCGCGATCAGCAGACCGGCCATGCTCATCAGGATGATCAGCGGCGACTTCAATTCCGTGCGGCCAGGCGAAAAGCCGGTCGAGTCGTCCACCACCTGGAGCCGCGAATTGTCGAGAAAATTCTTCTTGAAACGTTCGGTCCGCGATTTGTAAAGAGTCAACTCATACGCCCGCAGCGAGTGCCACAATGGCCCCAAACTCGCCTCTGCCTTCGGAATGGTCATGCCCGGCTTCAGCCGCGCCACCAGTGTGAGCCAGATCGACTGATGGTTGTTCAAGTCGTCGCGCGGCGCCATCCACGGCATGGCGATCTCCACCATGCTGATGGGCACAAACACTCCCGGCTTGTAACCGCCGATGGCGGAGTCGAAGTTCTGCGGCGCCACGCCGAGGATGGTGAAGGGATGGCCGTTGATGAGCACCGCCTGGCCCACCACTTCGCGCGATGCAGCGAATCGCGCCTTCCAATAGTCGTAGCTGAGCACTACCACCGGACTGGCATTCTTGGCGGTGTCGTCCTGCGGAGTCAACAAGCGGCCGAGAGCTGGCTTGAGACCGAGCAACTGAAAATAGTTCCCGGTGACGACCTCGGCATCCTTGTTTTCTGCCTGGTTATGCCAACTTACGCCGACGTTGGCCTTGTCAGCCGCCAACATCCCCGCAAAAACTTGGTTCTGATCACGCAGGTCCTTGTACATGGGATAGGAGAAGTAATTATTGATATCACCTCCGAAGCTGCTACCTGAACCGGAGAAGTCACCTGTCCATACGAAGCGAACCAGTTCCCTGGGCCGCTCGACCGGCAACATGCGCAGCAACACCTGGTCGAAGAGCGTGAAGACGGCTGCGTTGGCGCCTAGCCCCAAAGCCAGCGTGACGATCACGGTGAGGGTGAACCCAGGCGACTTGCGCAACTGCCGCAGCGCGTAGCGAATGTCCTGAATGATTGTCTGCATCTTCAAGTCCCTTCCTATTCCGTGCGCAATGCCTGCATGGGTTCAATGGAGGCCGCGCGCCGCGCCGGCAGCCATGCGGCGGCGGCCATGGCCGCGAGTAGAATGCACAGCGCGCCGATAAGCGAAAGCGCGTCCAGCGGGCGCACGCCGAACAGCACGGCGGATTCAACACGCGCGGCGGCCACAGACAGCACGAGACCTAATGCCAGGCCGATGGCAGCCATGCGCGCGGTATCGCTCAAAATCAGCCAGGCAGTGGCCTCGCGGGTTGCGCCCAGCGCCATGCGGATGCCGATCTCGCGCCGCCTTTGCGTGACTCGGAAGGCCAGGAATCCGTAAAGGCCAGCCACGGTGAGAGCTAGTCCGATCAAGCCCAGCGCGCTCACCAACTCGGCCATCATCTGGAAGTCGCCTGTCGAGTAACGGATAAGTTCCGGCAGCGAAGTCACAAACATCGGGTCCAGCAGCGGGTCAGTGTGGATGAGCGCCTGGCGCGCCGCCTGCGCCATGCTCATCGCGTTCTGCCCGGTCTCAATAGCGAAGGTGATCTCGCCCATATCCGATAAGTGAGACTGATAAAAGTGAAATGGCACGTAAAGAAAAGGTTCGGCCAGCTCGCCGACCTGGCTGATGGGAGCATTCCCGGTAACGCCCACCACGCGCGCTTCGATATTGGCGCTGGCCAGCCGCACAACTTGCCCGAGAGGGTTCTGGCCCGGCCAGTATTTTTGCGCCATGGCCTGATTGATGAGCACTACCGCGGGTCCATCCGCATCGTCGGCAGCCGTAAGGCCGCGGCCGCGCATGACGGGCGTGCCGGTCACATCGAGGAAGCCCGGACTGACCGCATTGAACTTGATCTCCACCGGCTCGTGCAGCTCCGGATGGCTGGGCAGCAGCGCTTTGACCGCGATGCCGTCTTCGGAGGGCATGAGCGGCGTGCGGATGCCATAGGCAACGCGCTGGACGCCGGGCAAGGCGCGCAGATTCGTCAATGCGGAATCGCGCATGGCGTCGTCCGGCAACTGCGTAAAAGCAACCAGTACCTGGTTGCGCGTTAATCCAATGGACTGCGTGTGCGTGTTGAGAAAGCTGCGCACCAGAGCGCCGGTAGAGACCAGCAACGCAAAGGAGACGGCGATCTGTAGCCAGATGGCAGCACGGCGCAAAACTGGTGTTCTGCCTGTGGCGCGCGCCGCCATGCCCGCTTGCAACACCGGCAGCAGTTGAGGCCGCGCCACCTGGCTGAGCGGAACCAGAGCCAGCAGCAGCATGGTGACCAGGGCCAGCGACGAAGCGAAGAAGTAGACGCGAGCATCCAGGTGGAAATCGACGCCGGATCCGAAGGTTTCCAACATAGCCGGCTCCAGAATCAGCAGGCGCGGCAGAGCGACTGCGAGCGCCGCGGCCAGTCCGAGCCCTGCGGCAAGGCCTGCAACCCCCAGCAGCAGGTTTTCAACCAACAACTGGCGAGCAACCACCCAGCGCCTCCCGCCCAGCGAAATGCGAAGAGCCACCTCGGGGCCGCGCGCCAGCCCTCGCGCCAGCAGCAGATGAGCTACGTTCACGATTGCCAGCAGCACGACGCCAATCACGATGGCAAACAGCACCAGGCCTCTGGTCCCCGCTTTGCTCATGCGATAACGGAAGTCGCTGACAGCGCGCGCGCCGCGTCCATGATTGTCGGCTGAGTCGGCAGCCGCCAGAGCGCCGGCCACCGCGGCGGACTGTTCGTTGGCCTCAAGAACCGTGGCGCCCGGCGCCAGACGGCCCAGCACGTTAAACCAGCGAAAAGTTTTCGAGGTGAGTTCCTTTGGATCGACAACGGCGGCCCAGGTTTCGGCGGGCATCCAGAGATCGCGGTCGCTGTCGGGATTGATCTCGCGGAACGATGGCGGCAGCACGCCCCACACGTCCACCTGATTCACGCTGCTCTTGCCGTGGCGCAGCGCAATCTGCCGGCCCACAATGTTGCGGTCGCCGCCGAATTCCCGCTGCCAGCAGCTATAACCAAGCACCACGCCAGGGTGGGTGCGCAGCCGCTCAGCGTCTTGCGGGGTGAAGGCGCGTCCCAGCAAAGGACGCACGCCCAGCACACTAAAAAAATTGCTGGAAACCACGTTGGTCAAAAGCAATGTGGAAGTGCCGTCGGGCCGCGGCATCAGGCTGCCTCGGCCGCCAATGGCAATCACGCCCGCACCCGGACCTTTGAACGCGGTGAGCCGCTGTGCAAGCGTCTGGTACTCGGAATACGAAAACGTGCCTGTCTGATCCTGCTCGGTCGTGGCGAAAACGCGCGTCAGTTGGCCCGGATGCGGAACCCGCATGGGATGCAGCCAGAGCCCGTCCATGAGGCAGAAGATGGCCGAGCTGGCGCCCAGCCCCAGGGCCAGTGTGAACACCGCGGTCAGCGTGAACCCCGGCGACTTGCGCAACTGCCGCAACGCGTAGTGAATGTCCTGAATGATTGCCTGCATCTTCGAGCCCTCCGATTCCGTTTCTATTCCGTGCGCAATGCCTGCATGGGTTCGATAGAGGCCGCGCGCGCGGCGGGAACCACAGCCGCGGCCAGACCTGCGACCACAAGCAGCAATGCCACAAAAAGAAAACCGCCAGCCTCCTTCTGCGCGTCGAAGTAGATCACCACGCCGATGAGCTTGCGCGCGGCCAGCGTGAGCGCGAAACCCACAATCGTTCCCGCGCCCAGCATCGATGCCACGCGACGCAGCACCATGGCGAGAATGCCGGGCCTCGTTGCGCCCAGCGCCATGCGTACGCCGATGTCGCGCGTGGTCTGCTCCACCTCGTGGCTCACAAGACCGTAAAGGCCCACCATGGCAAGCGCCAGCGCGAGGCCGGCGAAGATGCCGAACAGCCAGCTCTCCATGCGCTCGAAGACCAGAACCTCCGAGACAACTTCGGTCATGGTGCGCGGCGCGTCGAAGGGCACCGTCTGGTCGAGTTCATGAATGGCAGAGCGCACGCTGGGTATCAATTGCTCGGGATCGCCCGAGGTGTGGACCAACAGCGTCATGTTGGCCAGAATGTCTGCCTGTTCCTTCAATGGAAGCTCGTTGATGAGCCAATCGACCTCGGCCATGGGCGGGTCGTAGATACTTTGGCGAATGTTCCCCGTCACGCCCACGATCCGGTCCCACTCTTCCTGCTTGGGGCTGTCGTCGATGCGCTGCGCGGTCGGGTCGAGTCTTGAGGGTATGAACTTGCTAACAAACGCATCGTTGACCAGCACCGTCGAGGCAATATTTTCCGCCCGGTCAAGGCTGCGCGAAAGCCGGCGTCCGCGATGCAGCGGAATGCCCATGGCATCCAGGTACCCTTCGCTGATGAAACGCGTTTCGGTCAGCATCTCCTGGTGGGGAGGGTACGGCGGCTGCCCGCCAATGTGCGCATCGGCGTTGACTCCCCAGCTCTCGATGGGCAAAACGCTGATCAGGCCCGCAGCCTGTACGCCGGGCAAGTGGCGCACGCGCTCTTCCAGCGGGGCGTAGAAGGCGGTGATCATGTCGCGGCCCTGATAGCGGGCCGGTGAAAGACCGATCTTGACTGAGAGAATGTGAGCGGGATCGAAGCCCAGATCGGCGTGGCGATAGCGCGTGACCACGCGCATCAGCAGTCCTGAAACCACTAGCAGCACCAGCGTGAGAGCTACTTGCGTGACCACAAAGCTGTAGCGCAAGCGGTATTGTCCGCGCTGCGTTCCCGCGCTGCCGCCGGATTTCAACGCACGATTCGGATCGATGCCGGAGAGCCGCATTGCCGGATAGAGCGAGGCTGCCAGGCTGGACAGAACGGCTACAGCAATTGCGGCTGCCAGCACTATCCAGTTGAGATGAATGTCGACGCCGCGCGCCAGTGCTTTGATGAGAAACGCGCGCATCAGATCGAGAAGTACTGAAGCCAGCAGCACTCCGCCGGCCGCACCCGCCAGCGCCATCAAAATTCCCTCGGTCAGCACTTGGCGGATGAGCCGAACGCGGCCCGCGCCGATGGCCACGCGCATGGCCATCTCGCGCTCACGCTTGACGCCGCGCGCAAGCAGAAGGCCGGCAACATTGACGCAACCAATGGCGAGCACGGCCAGAACCGCACCGAGCAGCGTCCACAGCGGACCCTTGCTTTTGCTATTGACATTTTCCGCCAGCGGCACGGGCTGCACGATGCGGCCGCCGTCGGTGTCGGGATAGGCTTTACCGATGTCGTTGAAGACGTGCGTGAGATCGGCCTGCGCCTGCTGAAGCGTGACACCATCCTTGATTCGCCCCACCGTGCGCAGCCAATGCGCGCCCCGGCGGCTCATCCAATCTTCGTCTATCAAGTGCGGGATATAGACCCCGTTGTGCATGTTGAGCGGATAGCGGAAGCCGGAGGGCATGACGCCGATGATGGTGAAGGCGCGGCCATCGAGCTTGACCGGCTTGCCTAGAACGGAGCCGTCGCCGTTGAAGTAACTCTGCCACGCATCATAACTGAGGACTACGATTTCATTCTTGCCGTCCTGCTCCTCGCTGGGCAAGAAGGTGCGGCCCATAAGGGGCTGCACGCCGAAGACCTGGAAGAAGTTGTCGGTGGAGCGGACGCAGTCGATCGCAGTGGGGCCGGACGCCGGCGCATCGAGCGTGATTTTCTTGAAGTCGTTGTAACCTGCAAACGCGGAGAAGGTGCGGAGCTGTGCGCGCTCATCCTGATAGCTGGGCCAGGAGGCCGGCTGGTTGTAACCGGCACGAGCGGTGGCTTGAATGAAGACGATCTTCTCCGGATGCGCATAGGGCAGCGGCCGCAGGATCACATTGTCGATCACGCAGAAGACCGCAGTAGCTACGCCCACGCTGAGAGCCAGCGTGAGCACAACCGTGAAGGCGAATCCCGGCGACTTGCGCAATTGCCGCAGCGCGTAGCGGATGTCCTGAATGATTGCCTGCATCTTCGAGCCCCTCCGATTCCGTTTTTATTCCGTGCGCAATGCCTGCATGGGTTCTATGGAAGCCGCGCGCCGAGCCGGAATAAAACATGCTGCCAACGCAACCACGCAGAGCAAAACCGCAACTGTTGCAAAGGTCAGCCAATCGGCAGCTCCGACTCCGTAAAGCAAGCCGCGCAGAAAGCGTGTCGCAACCAGCGAAACGGCAATGCCGACAACAAGACCCGCAACGGTAAGCCGCAGTCCTTGCCCCAACACCTGGCGAAAGACATCCCACTTTCCCGCGCCGAGCGCCATGCGGATTCCAATTTCATGCGTGCGTTGCCGCGTGGTGTAAGCCACCACTCCGTAAATCCCCACGGCAGCCAGCAACAGGGCCAGCAACCCAAACGAACCCGCGAAGACCGCCGCAATGCGCCCAAAAACATTGCCCATCTGCATGTTCTGCTGGAGCGTAGTTTCATTAAACAAAGGCAAATCGGCATTGAGGCCGTGAACCGTTTGCTCAACCGCTGAGGCAATGGCTAGCGGGTCGCCGCTGGTGCGCACATGGATGGTGACCAGGTTGTCGTAGCGTTGCATCAGGGGATACAGGACAAGCGGAGCGGGATCGTAAGTCAGGCGCCGGTATTTTCCGTTGGCGGCCACGCCCACCACGGTGTACCACTTGCCCCACGTTTGGATGCGTTTGCCGATGGCGTTCTGGCCAGGCCAGTAGCGGTTCACAAAGGCCTGGTTGACAATGGCCACACGCTGCGATGCTTCCGAATCCTGGGAGGTAAAGTCGCGCCCGGCAATCAGCGGCGTGCGCAGTGTCTGAAGATAATTCGGTCCCACCTTCCCCCGGTCTACTTCGATGGATTCATGCAGCCGCGGCACGTAGCCTTCCGGTATCACGTCATCGGAGTGGATGGTAAAGCTGAGCGGCGAAAAATCCGCCAGTGTTGCTGATTGAACACCGGGCAGCTGGTTGAGCCGCGTAAGCAGTTGCCAGTCAAACTCGGTTCCTTTTTCATCGGAATAACCCATCGGGTCAAGATCATACGAAGCCAGAAAAACATGGCTGGGGTCGAATCCGGGATCGGACTTTTGCGTATTCTGGAGGCTACGGACAAACAGTCCCGCGCAGGTAAGCAACAAAAGCGACAAGGCAACCTGGGCGATGACAAGTGTCGAAGAGAGACGTGACTTGGAAAGCCCGCCGGATGTGCTCAGAGCCTCGTCCTTGAGAACCGTTACCGGCGAGAGGTTGGTTGCGCGCAGGGCCGGAATCACGCCGGCAATCACCGCGGTAAGAACAGAGATCAGCATCGTAACCAGAAACACCGCGCCGTCCACGTGGCCGTTGATCGAGAGCGGAAGCGTGATGGCGGGCAGGAATGAGGCAAGCGTCTGCGCCGTCCACATCGTGATGACCAGCGCCAGCGCGCCTCCAGCCAGCGCGATTACCAGATTCTCCACGAGAAGTTGCCGCATCACCCGCCAGCGAGTTGCTCCCATCGATAAGCGAATAGCCATCTCGCGACGGCGCACGACCGAGCGCACCAGAAGCAGATTGGCCACATTTGCGCAGGCCAATAGCAGCAGGACCGCGGCCAGAGCGAGCAGAATCGGCAGCGTGCCGTAAAGGTAGACGTTGGCTCCGAAAGGCGAGCGCCACAGCGGATCGGAAGAAATAAGGTTGGAGCCTTGATGCACTTCGGGATAGCGGTCCACGAGGCGCTGCATCAAAATGTTCAGTTCGGTGTCGGCCTGGTGTTGTGTGACTCCGGGCTTGAGTTTTCCCAACACCTGAAGCCACGAGGTATCACGACGATTGGCGCGATTCGACCCCCAGATTTGCGGATCCATGCCCAACGGAATCCAAACGTCAGCACGCAATCCAGGCTTGCATCCTTGAAATCCCCGGGGAGCAACGCCGACAATCGTATAAGGATGCAGGTTGATCTGCATCGTCTTGCCGATGATCGATGGGTCGCCGTCGAAGCGGTTCTTCCACATATCGTAGCCCACCACCACCTCGGCAGCGCCCGCACGCTCATTGGCCTGCGTGGGAAGAAGCGTTCTTCCCAGAACAGGGCGAACACCTAGCACCTCAAAATAATTCGACGAGGTCAGATCGCCATAAATGCGCTCCGGCTTGCCTGACCCGGTGATGGATATGTAGTCGTCGTGATAGGCAAGTATTCCGGAATAGCTGTGCGTCTGGTCGCGCAGGTCCGCATAATCCGCGTAGGAGAAAGGAGGCGTCGGATGATCGCTTCTTTCTCCCTGCATCACCGTCACCATGTCACTGGTATGCGAGACGCCCGGAATCGGGTCGAGCAGGGTCGAGTTGATCCAACTGAAGATGGTGCTATTGGCCGCAATGCCCAGGGCCAGCGTCGTCGCTGCCAGCGCGGTGAACCCCGGCGACTTGCGCAATTGCCGCAGCGCGTAACGCAGATCCTGAAGCGTGCTCTGGAGCAGCATTTCTACGCCTCCACTTCTTCTTCCAGCTTCTTCAACTCCTGCTCGCTGACCACCTTTCCGTCGAACAGATGCACCTCGCGCTGCGCGTGTTTGGCAAAGCGCGGATCGTGCGTCACCATGCAGATGGTCGAGCCCTCGCGGTGCAGATCGGTCAACAGATGCATCACCGCCTCGCCGTTCTTCGAGTCCAGGTTGCCGGTGGGCTCGTCGGCCAGCAGGATCGACGGCGAACCCGCCAGGGCGCGCGCCACGGCCACGCGCTGCTGCTGGCCGCCGCTTAGCTGCGCCGGATAGTGCCTCATACGGTGCGCCATGTTCACCCGCTCCAGCGCTTCCTTTACTCGTTTCTTGCGCTCGGCAGACGGCATGCCCGCGCGATAGGTGAGCGGCAGCTCCACATTCTCCTCGACCGTGAGGTCGCCGATGAGATTGAAGCTCTGGAAGATGAAGCCGATCTCCTGGTTGCGAATCCGGCTGCGGTCGCCGAAGCTCAGGTTATCCACCGGGCTGCCGTTCAGCCGGTACTTGCCGTCTGTCGGCGTGTCCAGCAAGCCAAGAATCGAGAGTAGCGTCGACTTCCCGCAGCCCGATGGTCCGCTCATCGCCACATACTCGCCGCGCGAGATGCTTAGGTGAATGCCGGAGAGCGCGTGCGTCTCCACTTCGTCGGTGTAGAAGATCTTGGTCAGATCTTCAATTTCTATCAGCTTGTCATTCGATGCCATTCGATCCCCCTCGTGTGTTTACGAATCTGGTTTCTTCATGCTCTTCGCTTAAAACGTTCGCCGTCCGCGCAGGACTCACTCCAGCCGGATGCGGTCCACGTTGTCCCAGCGCGACATATCAGACAGAATCACCGTGTCGCCCTCCTTCAACCCTTCAAGCACCTGAATGCTGTTCACGGACGCGCGGCCCACCTTCACCGGAATGCGCGTGGCGCCTTTGCCGTCGGGATCGATCCTGAACAGGCTTAGTGTCGAGTTCTCGTTGCCCAGCGCCGGACGTCCCACATAAAGAACATCCGCCATGCGCTCCAGGTCGATCGTCCCGTCCACGCTCAGCGACGGAACCGCGCCCGGAGGCAGCGGTCCATCCAGAGTTACGTCAACCGTGCGCGTTCCGTTCACCACAGTTGGATCGATTCTGTTAACGTGGCCGGGAATGATGCCGTTGTGCGTGTCGATGGAGGCTGGCTGGCCGATCTGAATGTCGCGCGCCTGGGTCTCGGCAATCTGCAGAGCGGCCTTGAGCTTGTCGAGCTGAATCACCTCGGCCACCGAAGTTCCCGCCGTCACGTGTTGGCCCACCTGCAACGGCACAGCAAGCGCCGCCACCACTCCGGAGATTCCAGCCCTGACCTGAAGCGCTTGCGTCTGTTTCTGGTAGAGGTCGAGCAGTGCCTTGGCCTGGTCGATCTTGGTCTGTGCCGAGGCAAGCTGAACCTCGATTGCCCTCTGATTCACTTCGAGCTGCTGTTGGCTAAGCTTGTGCTGGATGGTCAACTGGTCGGCCGTGTCCTTGGATTTGTTATAGGCAATGCCGGCGATCACGCCCAGGTCATAGAGGGCCTTGTCGGTCTGCGCCTGCAACTGGTCCTGGGTATAGTCGGAGTTGATCTTGGCGGCTGCCGTCTTCTTGTCCATCAGCGTGCTTTCGAGCGTGGCCTGCAGACTCTTGTAGTCGGCCTGCGCGGCTTTCAGCGCCAACTTTGCGTTGAGCAGCTCCTGTTCAAGATGAGGATCGGCCAGGTCCATGAGGATGGTGTCCGGCGTGACTTTGGCGCCGGGCAAGACGCGTATGCGGACGACAGTCGCGTCCGTCTGCGCGGGAATCAGCTCGATGCTGTCCTCGCGCGGTACCAGAGTGCCAGTAGACCCGCGCACTTGCCGGACCATCGGCCCGCGCCTGACCGTATCCGGCCAGATTGTCGAACGGTCCACTGTGGGCGCAGCCGGCTTGAGTCGCGACAGTCCAAGCAGCGCAACCGCCAACCCCGCCACCACTACGTCGGCCAGAATCCAGCGCCGGCGCTTCACCTTTTGCAATAGATCTGGGCGTGCGATATCCATACGCCAGTAGTCATAGCACTTGCCATGCCAAAGGAACCTCACAATATATCGTTGATACTAAATGGCTTAGTAAAGTAAACAGCGGAAAACAAGGGCCCTAATTGACCGTTTCCGGCGCGGCAGTGTTCGATTTCGGACAGTGTCCCGATCGCCGGAAGCCGGTTCTCCCGTGAGAGAAACCTGCGGTTGAGTAATGCCGATCATCCTCGGTTGACGCAAACTCGCCATATCGCTCGTCAAGGGACCGTTCAACTGGTTGAGAACCAGGGCCAAAA
The DNA here is from genome assembly GCA_049698655.1 of Occallatibacter sp. Classification (GTDB taxonomy): domain Bacteria; phylum Acidobacteriota; class Terriglobia; order Terriglobales; family Acidobacteriaceae; genus Telmatobacter. The sequence continues at coordinate 16,524 of JBAVYF010000437.1, forward strand.
TCTCGATTTCCCAGGCAGGCGCCATTAACTCGAAAACATCGGCCAAAGAACACTCGCTTGAACCTCTTGCAAAAACCGAACCTTCGATGGTCAGGCCAGAGTAAAAGCCTGGTCCCTGGCTGGATTCCGGTGGTTGGAGAAATTCTCTAGTGGAAGAAACTCGCGGAAATTGCCCGACTGAAGCAGTGATATGCTTTGGGAGTGCCCGCGCCGTCGGACAATTCAACCGTAGCTTCATCTTTCTATAAATGACTGATTATAAATATCTTATACTCTTTTATAGATGTAGATTGGTGCAGATTTCATCTTATGCGTCAACCCACATTCCGGAGGTGCGTAAAGCGCCTCCGGAATCCCCCATTTAAGACGCCCGAATGTTGATGAGGCTGCTTCTAGCTTTTCAGCACCTGGTCGATGGTCTGGATGTCCACCAATCCGTGGCATCCGTAAATTGCCGGAAGCACGCGGTCCGAGGGGTATTTGCGCCGCAACTCAGCCACCTTTTCCGTGCCGCAGCGATACGCCGGCAAATACATCCGGCCCAGCAGCGGATGCCGTCCCCACGCGCCCGACAATTTATCCGCCCGCTCTTCCGTGACCAGAAAATCGCGGCGCAACGTGGCAGCCACCTCCGGCTGCGGCTTACCCTCGCCCCAGGTCAGATACGACGACTGGTTCTTGGCGTCATCCTGCAAGAGGGCCAGCAGCACGCCGATCTGCAAATCTTCGTCCGGCAACTGGTCAATCTCTGTCACGCCATACGCAATCAAAATCGCATTGTTCGCGATTCCCTCGAACAGCGTGGCGGCGCGCGTGTTCATGGTGAGAATCGTAGCCTCGAAGCCGGCTTTTCCGCGCACGTACAAGTCCTGCAGATATGCGAATGTCGTCACGTGCCCCGGCACAACCTCGTGGCTGACAAGCTGCTCAAACTCCGGATAAGAAATCTGCAGCGAAGCATTGATCTCGTAGCTCGCTTCGTACATTGGAGAGCCGTCGGCGTTGCGCGCCCGGCCCAGGTAATTCATCGAGCCGGAAAACCACGCGTCCTTGATGGCGAGAAAATCGATGTTCGCCCTCGGCACCCGCGCCAGCTCCTGCGGAAGGCAGGGCATCAGATTCTTCGCGCTGAGATTATCAAAATGCGCGATCACCGCCGCGCTCAGAGCGCGCACCGAGGCCATTGGGACCACGCGCTCCTTGCGCCAGCCGTCGACGGCCTCCAGCAACCCGCCGGTTTTTGCCGTGGCAAATCCGGCGCGCCCCAGCAACTCGGCCACCTGTTCGCGTTTCTTCTCCGGCCGGGAGGGTTCTGGCGGCTTGGCCGTTGCCGCCACCACGCAGCGTGCGTATGGCACAGCAGCGCCCTTGCCGGCCACCTCCATCGCCAAATCCCACATCACATCCAGCGAATCCGCCATGCCCGTCAAATAAGCCTGGCGCAGCCCGCCCATCTTTTTCGCCTCCTGGCGAACTCCGGCGATGGCCTGCGGAAGGTCGATCGCGCGCGTGTACTCCTCCACCGCATCGCGATTCTTTTCCGAAACCCCACCGGCCGCCCTCAGTTTCGCCGCCGCCGGATGCGTGTAGGCGGCGGGCAGAGGCTCATCGGAAAACCACGAATCGGCAATAAACCGCCCCACGCCCGACGGATTCATCACGTCCCCGCCCCACAGTGTGTCGATGCCTAATACGGCGTCAGCAATAAACTTCTCTGCTTGATGCATCATTTACACCTTTTCCTTTTTCACGGAATAAATCCACACATACAGACAAATTCCAAAAAACAACAGCGCTGAAACCGATTGCGAGATGGGATTGAAGCTGTAGAACGGAGTTCGTATCCAATCCTCGCTAAATGGGGGAAGGGAGTGCAGGACCTCGCCCAACTTGCCACCAATGGAAGGGAACAATTTGCTGGTGCCAGAGAAGGTTCGCAGCGCAGCGCCCAGGACGCC
>JBAVYF010000438.1:0-1832 GCA_049698655.1 Occallatibacter sp.
CGGTAGCGCTGACCTCACGCTGGGCTTGGACTTGGGCGTCAACTCGGTCGGTTGGGCCTTGCTCGAAACCGAAGAGAAGAAAAAGAGTTCATTGCTGCGCACGGGCGTGCGCGTGTTTGACGCAGGCGTGGAAGGGAATTTCGAATCCGGTAAGGCAACATCGCGCAACCTGGACCGGCGCGAGGCGCGTCAAGCGCGGCGTATGATCGCAAGGAGGGCACGCCGGCATCGCAAAGTCTTTAACCTCCTTCAATCCGCGAAACTCCTTCCAGCTGGCGAGCCACCGACCGTCCTTCCGCCGCTTGACAAGGAACTCCTTAAATCTGCCCTAGCTACCTCTGCGCTCCAAACCGATGCGCGTGCTCGGATGCCGCACGTCCTTCCTTATTGGCTTCGCGCGCAGGCGCTCGATCGCAAGCTGGCGCCTTACGAACTCGGCAGGGGGCTTTATCACCTCGCACAGCGGCGCGGTTTTCTAAGCAATCGGAAAGCGCCGCCAAAGAAGGACGATGATGCCGGCGTCGTCAAAGAGCAGATCGGCCAGCTTCGTAAGCTCATGGCCGCCGCAAGCGCGCGCACGCTCGGCGAGTATTTCGCCGGCATCAACCCGGAAGAGGAGCGAATTCGCAGACGATGGACTGCGCGCGACATGTTCCTCGACGAGTTTGATCGAATCTGTTCTGCACAAGCTCCACACCACGATTGCCTGAGCGAGCAATTCCAAAAATCGCTTCGCCGCGCAATCTTCTATCAGCGCCCGCTCAAGAGCGTTAAGTCGCTCATTGGCGTTTGCGAGTTTGAGCCGAAGCGCCAACGTGCGGCCAAAGCTCTCATGGCCTTCCAGCGCTTCCGGCTGCTTCAGCAAGTCAACAACACGCAGGTCATCACCCCGGACGGCGAACTAGTATCGCTGACCGCTGAACAGCGTGGCGCGCTGATAGATCGCCTTGAAAACGCCGGCAACATGACGTTCGGCCAGGCGCGCAAGCTCCTCAAGCTCGGCCGCGGCCACGTCTTCACGCTCGAAGAGGGCGGCGAAGAAAAGTTCAGCGGCAATCACACGAACGCGGCGCTCGCCAAGATCTTCGGGGCGCGATGGCAGGATCTCCCGCCCGCACAAAAAGATCAGGTTGTCGAGGATCTCTTGAGCATCCAGTCCGACAAGGCGCTGGGGGCGCGTGGGCGGCGATTTTGGAAACTCGCGCCTGACGCGGCGGAAAAGCTTGTCTCCCTCAGCCTGGAATCCGGCTATGCCTCGCTTTCGCGAAAGGCCATCGCCAAACTATTGCCGCACCTGGAGGCAGGCAAGTTCTACATGAATGCGGTTGAGGAAGTCTACGGAGCGCGCCGCCGCACCGAGCCGTTATCGCAATTGCCGCCTGTTTCACAGGCCATGCCTCACCTTCGGAACCCGGTCGTTCATCGCGTCCTGACCGAGCTTCGCAAGGTGGTGAATGGCATCGTGCGTGAGCACGGAAAACCGGAAATGATCCGCATAGAACTCGCCCGCGACCTTCGCAAGACCTCCAAGCAGCGAGAAGAATCCTGGAAGCGCAATAGGCAGAACGAGAGGCTTCGCCAGCGCGCAGCGGAGCGCATCCTCGCAGAGACCGGAATACAGAAGCAGGCGCAATCTCGTCAGGACATCGAGAAGGCCCTATTATGGGAAGAGTGCAAAGGCGTATGTCCGTACACCGGGCGTTCAATTTCTTTTAGTGCGCTCTTCGGCGCCGACGCCGAATTTGACATCGAGCACATCATCCTATTCAGCCGCTCCCTGGACAACTCCTTCGTGAACAAGACTCTCTGCTATCACGAGGAGAACCGGAACG
>JBAVYF010000439.1:0-1900 GCA_049698655.1 Occallatibacter sp.
CTGTGCGAAACCCGCGAGGAGATGTGCTTTCAGCCGCAGGATGGCCTGTTCTCAACCATTGAGCGCATTTATCTTCCGCGCTGGCGATCTTACCTGAACACCGCTCTTGCCATCCCGGGATCCCGCCCGCTGCAGTTGGCTTACTATGAATCTGCCCGGTTCCGGAAGATGGTGAAGTCCCTGCTTCCCCATCATGACCTCGCTCTGGCGCATCTGATTCGGACCGGACAGTACCTCGAAGACGAGCCAGGGCTCAGAATTCTGGAGATGACGGATGCAATCTCGATGAATTACATGCGCGTGCGGGAGCTGAACGGGAATTACAACTGGAAAAAACTGGTTTATTTGTTGGAGCAGAATCGGCTGAAAACGTATGAATTGCGCGTGAAGCGGAAATTTGATCGGGTGTTGCTGACTTCTCAGTTAGACCGACACTTTCTTGACCCGTCCCATATCTGGCCCATCGACGTAATTCCCAATGGCGCCGATTTGGATAAACTGCACTTTTTGCCTCCTGTTGCAGAGGCCAACGTAATCGTCTTTATTGGAAACATGGTCACTCTGCAAAACCAGGATGCGTGTCACTATTTTATTCAGAATATCCTGCCCAGGGTACAGGCGCAGGCGAACGTAGTTTTTCGGATTGTGGGAAACGCTCCGGAGTCTGCCCAGCGGCGGTTCCGCAAGTATTCTGGCGTACAGATGACCGGGCGCATCGAGCGCATTCAGGATGGAGTGCAGGGCGCGTTTTGCGGCGTGTGTCCGGTGCGCGCCGGCGCTGGCATACAGAACAAGATTTTGGAGTATCTCGCTTTAGGATTGCCGTGCGTGACTTCCGTTGTGGGTCTGGGCGGCGTGGGGGCGCTGCCTGGGAATGAGTTACTGGTGTACCACGACCCGGACGAAGCAGCCCGGGAGATTCTCATGCTCTATTCCGACCCCGGGTTGCGTTTGAAGATGGCTTCCGCGGGACGAAAACTGGTTTGCCGAAAATACAACTGGCAAAGCATATATCAAGCGTTCAACGATTCCTGCCTGAAAGTGCTGGCAGCCCGTGGCGCAAGTCCTGATACGTTCCGCCGCACATTTGGGCAGTATCCGCAGGGATAGTTTGTAACTTGATTCATGGCGACGGGCGGCGCGGCATCGAGAGCGGCAACAGCGATTCAATCAACCCTACCGGCAAGCCTCGCCGGGGCGGTCGAGTTGGTCATTGGTTCTTCCCCGGTGATCCTGCTGCACCACGGCTCCTGACTTCAGCACCAGCTTCCCTTCCTGGCTGAGCAGAGAATCTATTTCAAAGTCCGCCGCAACCGGCGCTCCATCCATCGTGCGCGCGCAGTACCAATCCTTGCCGTAGAGATCGCCGTTTCGATACCACCTCTTGCATGCGATTACAGATTTATCGGCACTAAGGTCGCACTGGAACCATAGATACAGATCATCCTTGCCGGACCCGGCCAGCGCAAAGGCGTAGGCAGGAACCCTGGCCGGCCGCTTATGAGCGTAAGCGGCATCAATAATCGGCCTGCGCACTTCGCTGATGCACCCGGCGTCCCTGAAGTTCTCGTACGTCGAGCCGTGCTCCAACTTCACCGTTGTGCCATCAGGTTGCCTCACCCAGACAAATCTCCGGTTGAATCGGATCTGAACCTGCTTCCCGGCAAGCTCTTCGATGCCGGAAAACTTGTTCTCATGCAGGTAGCTTCTGCCGTCCCCCACCAGAACCTGATTGCCCATCCGGAAGCAAAAGGCGCTGGCTGGCTCGGCATTCGCCGAGCATCCATTGCCGCAAGGAATGTAATCCGCCGCCTCCACCAGCGTAGCCACCGCAAAACCCTTGGCCTCTCTGGCCGAAGCGCAAAGGCTCAGGCTCAGGCCCGCGCAGGCTGCAAAGACG
>JBAVYF010000440.1:0-2568 GCA_049698655.1 Occallatibacter sp.
TTCCTAACCTGCCTGCCTGCTGTCGTTTCCGTCGCCGGGCTGGTGGGATGGGTCAAGGCCGGACGGGCAGTCGATCTGACCGTGCTCCACTGGGATGGACTGCTGGACCTCGTCTTCCACGTGGACGCCCTCAGCGTCCTTTTTGCCTTGATGGGGACAGGCCTAGGCGCATTCGTGCTGCTCTACTCCATCGGCTACATGGCGCACGACAAGGCCGCCACCCGCTTCTACACCTCAATGCTGATCTTTATCGGCGGCTTCGTGGGACTGGTCTTCAGCGCCAACCTCTTCATCTTTTATCTCTGCTGGGAACTGGTCGGATTGTGCTCATTCAGCTTGGTGGGCTTCTGGTATACCAACCGCGAGGCCGTCTCCGGCGCGCGCAAAGTGCTGCTGATGACCCACATCGCAGGCTACGGCTTGCTGGCGGCGATTCTGGTGGTCTACCACCGCACCGGCAGCGCTCTGTGGACCGATCCGAAGGTGGCGCACGCCTTCACCGGCGGCGTCTTTGTGCTGATGCTGGTTTCGCTGGTAGCCAAATCCGTGCAGTTTCCGCTGCACACCTGGATTCCCGAAGCGATGGCCGCGCCCACTCCGGTGAGCGCCCTGTTGCACGCCGCCTGCTACGTGAAGGCCGGCGTCTATCTTGCCGCGCGCATGCACAGCTTTGGCGCCTGGCCGCAAGCCGGAGGGTTCGCCTGGGGAAGTGAATCCCTCGTCTGGGTGGGCACCGTCACCATGGCCGTGGGCGTGATGTACGCGATGGTGCAGACCGATTTGAAGCGCATGCTGGCCTACTCCACGGTGAGCCAGATCGGTTATATGATGTTGGGTATCGGCATCGGAACGCCGCTGGCGATTGCCGCCGGACTTCTCCATTGCCTCAATCACGGCTTCTTCAAGGCCGGGTTGTTTTTGACCGCCGGCTCGGTGCAGCACGCCTCGGGCACGCGCGACATGAACCAGCTTGGCGGCCTGGCGCAAAAGATGCCGCAGACTACATTGTCCTGGCTGATTGGCGTGGGCAGCATGATGGGCATTCCGCTGATGAGCGGATTCGCCAGCAAGTGGATGCTCTACGCAGCAGCCTTGCAGGCCGGATGGGCGGTTCCAGCCATGGTCGCCTGGGCGGCCAGCCTGGGCACGGTCTTTTTCGGCGCCAAGGCCACCAGCGCCGTCTTCCTCGGCCCGCTGACCAAGGCGACCAGAGACGCCCACGAGTCTCCGCCGTCAATGATCTGGGGCATGGGATTCCTGGCCGCAGGCAGCATCATTCTGGGCATCGCGCCGCAGTTGGCTGTCAACTATCTTCTCAATCCGATTCTGAACGCGCTTCAACTCAACGCGGTGCAGGTGACGTGGTTTGGGTTCTCAGCCAGTGCCGGCAGCTTCTCGACGGTGGGCGGCCTGGTGCTGGCCGTGGTTTCGTTGGTTCTGGGCGGTATGATCTACGCCATTGCACGTGTTGCGCGTCCGGCTACGGTGGCTGGCGGCGCGGCGCTGGCCGGAACCGGGGTCCCCGCGGACGGGTCTTTGTCCGCGGGGTGGGGCGGCGGTGGAATCTTTACCGGCGGCGAGCCTTTGTCGTCAGAGGAAAGACTCACGGCAGGCGATTTTTCCAACATCTTCCTGCAAAACTGGCATGAGTTCTTCCGCTGGTCGAATGTGGACGCTGTCTATCTTGGTGTCTGGAGCGGCTTGCAGGCGGTCTCGCGCGGGCTGGGCATGGTTGTCTCCTGGATGGAGCAGCGGGCGTTAGCACTGGTTATTGTGCTGGGGGCTGTGCTGCTTACTGCCGCGCGCTGGTTTACTCCAACGATTGCGGGCCTCCAGACTCATCCATCGCCTCCGATGCCGTCGCTTCTGGTTTTGGCTTGCGCCGTGGCCGGGGTTGCATTAATTCTGGCCGCTCTAACCCACGCGAAATGGCTCCGCCTCGCGCCATTGATGATTCTGGCCGGCACGGCCGCCGTTGCGGGTTTGATCGTTACCGATCCATGGCTGCGCCTTGGGCTTCTGGAGCTGGGCGCGTTCCTGACCGTGTCGCTGGTTTGGCAAAGCGCGCGGACGCAAGCCGCAAAGCAGACCTACCTCGCCGTTGTCCTCATCTCCGCCGTGTCGCTGATTTCGAGCGACCTGTTGATGGAGCGTGGGCAGCCGGATTGGGCGCGTGCGTTATTACTGACCAGCGTTTGCGTCAAACTGGCCGCGGTTCCTCTCTTCTTCTGGCTACTGAGTCTGGCTGATGAAGTTCCGGCATTGGTGCTGGGCCTGATTATTGCGGTCGTCGATATGGCCGCCTTCGGCGAACTCTACGTTGCCGCTCAAGCCTCTCCTAGCTTGCTGACTCCTCAGGGACTTCTGCTGGGCGCAGCGGCTGCGACCTCGTTCCTCGCTGCTCTGCTGATGCTCACCCAGCGCAGCCTCAAGCGACTGTTAGTTCTTTCGACGGTTGAGGACGTAGGCTTCCTTCTGTTGGGAGTATTTTCCATCAACGTCATCGGACTGAATGGGGCTATCTTTGCGGCCGCGACCCATGCCCTGGCCAAGGCGCTTCTCTTCATC
>JBAVYF010000441.1:0-2853 GCA_049698655.1 Occallatibacter sp.
TGGTAGAGCTTGGATTTCGTAAGGAAATAACCGCTGGCTCGGTTGAGAATCTTCTTGCGGCGGTCACTCCGCTTGGTGCTGCGTTTTACGCGGGGCATATCGATTTCTCCATTTTGCGTTCGGTGATGCGGCTGGAGGCAGGAGGCCCAAACCCTTTGCGGGCCGGGCGGTAAACCTCTTCACTCGCTTTAATCAAGCCTGATTTCTCGACTGGCCGGACTCGGAATCTGTCCAGAATGTCGGGGGCCCGTGCAACGCGTTTGCTGGGGCCCTGAAGCGCTGATTCCGCCTTGGGAATCAGCACAGCAATCAGGCGTAAGGAATCATGCGCGCTACCTTCTTGTAGTCGCCATCGGAAACCAGCAGGGTACGGCCCAGCTTCCGCTTTGTCTTCGGCGACTTCGAAGTAAGGATGTGCCGCGTCTTCGTCTGGCCCCGCTTGATTTTGCCGGTGCCGGTCTTGCTGAAGCGCTTGGCCGCGCCAGTATGGGTCTTCAACTTAGGCATTTTCTTCTCGTTTTAGACGGAGTGGGATCACTCCGCCATGTGGCCCATAAGACAGGGATTTCCCTGCCCTCTTGAGGCCTCTATCAGTATAGCGCACTATGGTTTTCCCCGCCACGCGCGGGAGTCAGCAAAGAACGGTTTATTGCGTTTGGGGGGCGGGCGGTTGCGTCGTCGCGGCGGGCCTGGGCTTGGGCGCTTCCTGTTTCTTGGCCGGGGCAATGATGGCGTGCAGAATCGTGCCCTCCATGCGCGGCATGAACTCCACGATGCCCGCCTCGCCGATGTCCTGGATCAGCCGGTTGATGATGTTATATCCCAGTTCGCGGTGGGCCATCTGCCGCCCACGGAAGCGCAGGCTGGCCTTCACCTTGTCGCCGTCGGCAAGAAAATGCAGTGCCTTGTTCTTCTTGGTCTGGTAGTCGTGATCGTCCACGGTCACGGAGAACTTGACCTCTTTGACCGTAATCACCCTCTGCTTCTTCTTGGCCGCCCGTTCGCTCTTTTCCTTCTCGTAGAGGAAGCGGCCGTAGTCCTGGATGCGGCAGACCGGCGGAACCGCGCTGGCCGAAACCTCCACCAGGTCAAGACCCCGCTCCCGGGCGATCTTCATCGCTTCAAAGGGCGCCAGGATACCCAGTTGCTCGCCGTTTTCGTCGATTACGCGGATTTCGCGCGCGCGAATCTTCTCGTTGATGCGAATAAAGGACTTTGCCGAACGTTTGTCGAGTGCGATGATGCTCCTCCAAAAGTCGCCGTTGCCCTCCTCCGGCCTCTGCCGGAATCGCCGCGGGCACACAAGCGCAAACTGAGTATAGCATTGGCTTGGCTCTGCTGAACAAAGGGTTTATGGCGATTTCTCGACCGCCGTTGCCTCCAGCGCACCCTTCGAGGTCAACCCCGTCACCCGCACCCGAACCAGCTGATTGGCTCCCAGCCGTCCGTCCAACTCCACGGGCAGAAAGTTTTCCGTCAGTGCCGCAGTCCGGTTCTGTGCCTCCAACTCCGCCGGCGTATGCAGCGTGATGGCCTCCAGCTCCCGGCCCACAAAGCGCTTTCGGTGAGTCTCGCTCTTTTCTGCCGCCAGAGCGCGGAGCGCCTGCATCCGATCCTCCACCGACTCAGCCGGGACCGGCCGCTCGGCGTGCAACGCCCAGCCCGGTGTTCCGGGCCGCGGCGAAAAGGGAAACAGGTGCAGATAGCCGAAGGGCAGCGCCCGCACCAGCGCCATAGTCTCCTCGAACTCGCCGTCGGTCTCGCCGGGAAAACCCGCCATCACATCCGCGCCCAGCGTCAGCTCCGGTCCGGCAGCGCGCACCAGCGCTTCTACCTTTTCCACGTAGTGCCACGGCCGGTAGCGCCGGTGCATCCGCCGCAGCACCGCATCCGACCCCGACTGCAAAGGGAGGTGCGCATGACGCGCCAGCCGCGCCACGCCATGCTCTGGCCGGCCAAACTCCGCCATCAGCCCAATCAACTCCGCGTCCCAATCCATCGGCTCAATCGAGCTGAGCCGCAGCCGGTTGAGCGCCGTCCGCTCGAAGATCTCCCGCGCCAGCCCCGCCAGCGTCCGAGGAGCCGCGCCTTCGGAACCCGGCAAATCCCGCCCCCATCGCCCCAGATTGATTCCCGAAAGCACCAGTTCGTTGCCCCCGGCGTCTACAAATCCCTCCACCTGCCGGAGAACGGCTGCGGCAGGCAGGCTCTTCGAGGAGCCGCGGGTCTGGGGAATCACGCAAAAAGTGCAGCGATTCCCGCACCCCTTTTGGATTTTGAGGTTGGGCCGGGTCTGCGCGCCGGGCGCCATCTGCGCCTCTTCAAGAAAGGAATGGGCAAACCGGTCGTCCGCCCAAATGGGCGCCGAAGGCCTGCCGGAGAGCAGCGATTCCACGCGAACCAGACCATGCGGATTGAGTTGCATTCCCTCAGCGGCTAAAGCCGCATCCGCATGGGGCGTTTCTGCGGCACGGCTAAAGCCGTGCCCTTTCAAAGTCGCGCCTTCCACACCCTGAGCCAGGCCCAAAATGATCTCCGGCGCCAGCCCCTTGTTGCTGTTGCCCACCACGGCGGCCACGCCGGCCAGACCCGCCAGCTCCTCCGGCGCGCGCTGCGCATAGCAGCCGGTCACCACGATCTTTGCCTCCGGGTTCAGCCGGTGCGCCCGGCGGATGAAAGCCCGCGCCGTCCGGTCAGCCTCCGCCGTCACGCTGCACGTGTTGACAACTACCACATCAGCCGCTGCGGGTTGCCGCTCGCAGAGCCCCGCAACGCGCAGCCGCTCGCTCACCGCCTCGCCGTCGGCGCGCGCCGCCCTGCAACCGAAATGCTCCACATGAAAGGTGGATGCCA